>JBEBQJ010000080.1:0-21224 GCA_040395455.1 Sphingobacterium yanglingense
AATACCGGCAATGCTTACGTAGAACGTGTAAGAGATGCCGTTAAAGATGAGAATGCAGAGGTTCTAGTAATATCTGCTCAAATCGAATCTGAGATTGCCCAACTGGAAAGCTACGAAGAACGTCAGCTCTTCTTGGATGATCTAGGCCTTGAAGAGTCTGGTGTCAATAAGCTTATTCGCGCTGCTTATTCCTTATTAAATCTTGCCACTTACTTTACCGCCGGAGTGCAAGAAGTAAGAGCATGGACAATAGAGAAAGGCTATACTGCCCCTCAAGCCGCTGGTGTAATCCATACAGATTTCGAAAAAGGATTCATTCGTGCGGAGGTAACCAAATACGAAGACTTTGTACACTACGGCTCTGAAGCTGCCGTCAAAGAAGCTGGCAAACTAGCTGTAGAAGGAAAAGCCTATATTGTTGCAGATGGAGATATCATGCATTTCCGTTTTAACGTATAAGCATATCGCTATTATAATAATAAAAAGGGAGCACCAGATAGGTAGCTCCCTTTTATTATTTTAGACATTGCGGTTTACAGTCTTCTTTATCTAAAATTATTCTTAAATTGTAGTCAGAAAATGGATATCGATGCAACCTTCTTTTTGAGGATGGCCATACCTATTAATAATTAAACTATCAGAATGAAAATATTAGTTTTTGGTGCAAGTAACAGTTCAGACTCCATCAATAAAAAATTCGCAACTTCCGTAAGCAAGTATTATAAGGAGAAAGAAGATAGTATTGAAGTCATTGATTTGAACGACTTTGAAATGCCTTTATTCTCAAAAGACAAAGAGCGAGAAATAGGCCTACCAAATGAAGCGCTTCATTTTGCAGAAAAAATCGACAATTCAGACCTGATTCTCATCTCATTTGCTGAAAACAACGGCAACTATAACGTGGGCTACAAAAACCTAGTCGATTGGACTTCCCGGATTAAAGGTCGAAAAATATATAATGGAAAGCCTGTTTTCCTGCTAGCGACCAGTCAAGGAAAGCGTGGTGGACAGTCTGTACTGCAGATTGCCACCGAGCGAATGCCATTCGACGGAGCCGAAGTACTGGAAACATTCTCCTTGCCTGAGTTCCATATCAATTTTGAAGAAGGAAAAGGAGTTACAACTCCGCTTCTCCGTAGCCAATTGGAGGCTAAGGTGAGGAAAACAAAACGGCTAATGGCAGAGCGATTAGCCCAGTAAACCAAAAAACTTTAGAACATGTTAATTGTTTAAACAATAATAAAGAACATTAAAAAACAAAATGCTATGGCAAAGAAAGTATTACTCCTGGTAGGCGACTATGTTGAAGATTACGAAGCTATGGTCCCCTTCCAAGCAATGGGATCTATCGGTATTGAAGTAGACGCTATTGCTCCAGATCGAAATAAAGGCGACGCCATCCCTACGGCAGTACATGACTTTACAGGAGACCAGACCTACAAAGAACTTCGAGGACACAACTTTGTAATCAATAAGAGTTTTGACCAGGTCAATCCCGAAGAATACGATGGGCTCTACATCGCAGGAGGACGCTCTGCAGAATATATCCGTCTGAACAAGCGTGTTATTGAGATTGTACAACACTTTTTCGAGAAAAACAAGCCGGTAGCTGCTATCTGTCATGGTATACAGGTACTCACGACAGCCAAAGTTTTAAAAGGTCGCACGCTGACAGCTTATGTCGCCGTAGGACCAGACATTGAATTAGCAGGTGGTACTTGGAAAAACATACCCGCCGATCAGTCCGTAGTAGACGGCAACCTGGTAACTTCTCCAGCCTGGCCAGGCCATCAGACCATATTACGTGATTTCTACAAGCTATTGGGGATTACAGTTAATATCTAAAAAGACATTTAACTAGTCAATATGCTTATTTAAATAGACAACTTGCACAAATGAAAAAAAACAAAAGGGTATGGTTTATCGCCGTACCCATTATTCTAATTTTAGGTTACTTAATATGGGATTCTTTCAGTCAGCCTTCGATGAAAGATATTCCTGGAGATTTTGCAGAAGTCGCATTCGTCCGTAATGAGCAGAACAAAGGAGGAATCGTACGTATTTACGCTGTAACAGTAGGAGATCCGTTAAATGCCAATTACGAAGCTTGTGCTGACCTTTTCCCTACCAACGACTATAATAGTGTGACAAGGATTTTCTTTTTCAACAAAAATACCCCTTACCCCACTACCCTACAGTTGGAAGCACCTTACTACGATACAGCACAGTATAATGCGATTAACATTGTTAAGAGAATGGGTTCAAAGTAAAAAACCAGCACTATTCATACAGAATTAACATTTAGATAACACTAGAAATATAGTTTTGATATCAAATTGATAAATAAACATGGCACGTAAATTTGTTCCGAGAGATATTAGCTGGTTAAGCTTCAATGGCAGAGTTTTGCAAGAAGCAGCAGACAAAACCGTCCCCCTTATTTCAAGGATTAAATTTTTGGGCATTTTCTCCAACAATCTGGATGAATTTTTCAGAGTACGCGTAGCGGGTTTGAAGCGTGCTCTCGCTGTGGATGAGAAAGAAGCCAAAAATATTTTCTTCGAAAAACCACAATTAATTCTCAATGCCTTAAACACATTAGTCATCAAACAGCAGAAGAAGTTTGATAATACCTGGCGCGATGTACAGAAAGAAATGGCCAAACAGCGGGTCTATATCAAGAACAATTCGGAGCTATCGGAAGAACAACAACACTTCGTAAAGCAATACTACATCGACGAGGTAGAGTCCAGTGTAATCCCATTATTGCTCGATGACCTTAGGCCGATGCCCTATTTACGGGACAAATCGCTCTATCTGGGGATAGCCATGAAAAAAGCGGATTGGCAATATGAGACAAAATTTGCGATCATAGAAATTCCGACTGCGCAGATCGGCCGCTTTATACTACTTCCCTCTCCCCGAAAAGAAGTACATGTCATCTTGTTGGAAGATGTAATCAAATACAATCTGCCTCATATATTTTCTTTCTTTGGATTCGATGAGTTTACAGCCCATGCTTTTAAAATAACGAGGGATGCAGAGTTTGACCTGGACAACGATATCAACACCAGCTTTGCAGACAAAATTGCTAAAGCTGTAAAAAGCAGGAGAAAAGGAAAACCAACACGGTTTGTATTCGATCAGGAAATGGATGCAACACTCGTAGATTTTTTGATTAAGAAACTGAACATATCAAAAAAGGACAGTATCATTCCAGGGCAAAAAATACATAACTTCAAGGATTTCATGAATTTTCCAGCTGTTTTCAGGAAATATCATAAACCAAAAGAACGCTACTCATTCTTGCACCCCGACCTTGCGGATCAACCTCGCATTACAGATGTAGTTACTAAGAAGGATATCTTACTATCCTTTCCTTATCACACATTCGAACACGTCATCGACTTATTACGGGAGGCTGCGATGGATCCAGATGTGCTATCTATACAGATTACAGCCTACCGTCTCGCATCCAACTCTAAAGTGGCAAATGCATTAGTCAATGCTGTACGCAATGGCAAAGATGTAACCGTCATGCTAGAGCTCCGCGCACGCTTTGATGAAGCCCACAATCTAGAATGGAAAGAACGCTTTGAGATGGAAGGAGTAAAAGTCTTATTAGGTATCCCCAATAAGAAAATCCATGCAAAACTCGGTATCATCAAAAAGCGTATCCATGGTAAAACAATCCAATATGGCTTTGTAAGCACGGGAAACATCAATGAAAAAACCGCAAAACTCTACGGAGACTATTGCTTATTGACAAGCAATAGAACAATAATGGCTGATATCAATAAAATATTCAATGCGCTGCGACGCCCTAAACAAGACTTAGAGCAATCCCTCAAAATGGGGCGGGGCCTACTCGTATGCCCCAATGACATGCGCAACACATTAATGCACTACTTTGATGTCGAGATAGCCGAAGCACAAGCAGGTAGAAAAGCACATGTCATCGTCAAGATAAACTCGCTCAGTGACAAACTATTGATCAAGAAAATATACGAAGCCGCTGAAGCCGGGGTTAAAATCGAAATGATTGTCCGTAGTATATATTGTGCCGTCAATCAAAAGACGTTCATCCACCCGATTCATGCCATCAGTATTGTAGATGAATACCTTGAACATGCCCGTGTATTCTATTTTCATCACGCAGGTAAAGACCTAACCTATATATCATCGGCAGATTGGATGACGAGGAATCTCGATCACCGTATTGAAGCAGCCGTAAAGATCAATGATAAAAAACTAAAGGCAGATATTCTCGATATGCTAAAAATCCAACTTAAAGACAATGTAAAGGCACGTTTACTGAACAACAATCTGGATAATGAGTATGTAAAAAACGAGGATCCACCTTTCCGCTCTCAAATAGAACTGTATAAATACCTAAAAAATAAATCAGTCCACTGATTGACTAATATTTTTAGTATTTTTATCTTACAATGGAGGATAAAATCATAATCAAAGGACGAGGAGCACAAATCAATCTGCACAACAAGTACAGATCTCAACAGTATGAGCACTATTTTATCGAGGGCATAGATATTGACCACGAGGAGAGCAATCGTACTTCTTTTTTATCATCCGACGCAAAAACACTCGTTCATCGAGTAGATAGTCCAGACGTAGGAATGGGCTATTCCGCAAATCCCTATCAAGGTTGCGAGCATGGCTGTATCTATTGCTATGCGCGCAATTCCCATCAATATTGGGATCTGAGTGCAGGTCTTGATTTTGAACGAAAAATCATTGTCAAGGAAAATGCCCCCAAACTCTTCAAAGATTTTATCAACAGGAAAAGTTGGGATTTCCAGCCCATTCACCTTTCTGGGAATACCGACTGTTACCAACCTATCGAGCGAACCAAAAAGCTGACTCGAAAGATTTTAGAAATTGCACTAGCAGAACGACAGCCCATCAGCATTATCACAAAAAACAGTCTCATATTAAGAGATATAGACCTACTGACCGATCTTGCCCACAAGAATTTAATAAAGGTATTCGTATCCGTCACTTCGCTTTCGGAGGAAACGCGAAAAAAACTAGAACCTCGCACGGTAACCGCCCCCCAACGTTTAAAAGTTGTAGAAGAATTAAGTAAACAAGGCATCCCCGTTGGCGTAAATGTCGCCCCTATCATCCCCGGCTTAACGGACCATGAAATACCAGCCATCCTCAAAGAATCGGCAACTCACGGAGCCTTGTGGGCCAATTATATCATCGTACGTCTCAATGGACAGATAGGTGATATATTCCACAACTGGTTATCCGTAAATTATCCTGACCGGAGTGATAAAATCTGGCATGCTATCCAAAGTTGTCATCAGGGAAATGTAAATAGTAGCGTATTCGGTCAGCGCATGAAAGGCTCCGGCAAAATATCCGAGATTATCCGGGACACTTTCCGCTTGCATTGCTTACGCAACAAGCTCAATACCGTCCCCTTTTCTTATGCTAAACGTACAGAAAACACATCTCAGGCACAGCAATTAAGCCTCTTTTGATACTTCTGCTGCTGCAGGTCGATCGCTTAATTTTCGAACAAAAAGATTGTAGTTTTCGTGCTTTTCGACATAAATATTCTCACCGGCATCAATAAAGCCATCTAATGCAACAGCATCATACCATACCCCATCTACTTCTATTTTACCTGAGGGACGGAGTACAGTCCTAGCAATCCCTTCTTTATTCAGCAAATTAACCTTAGGTACAGAAGAGGTATATCCGCTATCAGCACTTTGCTCATCAGCCAATACCAAACGCTTGAAAGCGGAAGTATTGAGAATATTCTTCCCAAATATTACCATCAAAATTATGGAGAGAACCATTGCTCCAATAACAATTAAAAAAGAATTCATCAATAAACCTGGTTGAGAGACCTTAAAATCAAAATAATCATTAGCTAACATTGAAAATGCAAGCCCACACAATACAAAAATAATACCCAATACTCCAGCTATACCAAAACCAGGTATTACAAAGACTTCCAAAGCCAACAATATCACCCCCAAGATAAATAGTGCAATCTCCCAATGGTCAGCCAAGCCCTGTAAGTACAAAGGAGCAAAAAACAAGGTGGCGGCGACCAACGCTACCCCTAGTGCAAAACCAATCCCAGGTGTCTGCAACTCAAAATATATCCCACCTATAATCCCCATGATTAATAGTCCACTGACTAAAGGATTGACCAAAAGTCCAATGATACTATCTACCCATGTCCGTTCATAGTTTTGGACTTTGGGCGCTGCAATATCGAGGCTAGCGTAGATTTCTTCCACTCGCTTCACCTCCGCCTTAGCCAAGCTTGCCTTCACAGCTTCTGATGCTGTAAATGTCAATATCTTTCCATCCTCTTTCCATGCGGGCAGAGCGATACTTGGGTCTACAAAAGCCTCAGCCATCTTAGGGTCGCGTCCCTTAGCTTCAGCCGTAGCTCGCATTAACCCACGCATGTAGGACTGATATTTTTCAGGCATGATTTCCCCCTGCTGATTGACCACACTTGCAGCTCCTAAAGAAGCCCCCGAATGCATAAAGATATAATCCGAAGCCAATGCGATCAATGTACCTGCAGAAGCCGCATTATTATTTACATATACCACAGTCTTCATCTCCGCATTAAGCAACAGACTACGAATAGAGTCTGCAAAATTTACAGCCCCTCCAAACGTATTCATCTCGACAAAAAAATAGTCGGCCTTTTCCTTTACCGCCTGATCGTAAGATTTTTTTATAATCCGCCAGGAATTCGCTCCGACATCCTCCTTCAACTCCGTTTTATAGACATGCTGTCCATTGACGACCGCTATACCTGCAACAACAAAAAATAGCAACAACAAAATGGATTTTGTAAATTTGTATAGCATAAATTATATCTTAAAATAAATGTGAGTATCTGTGTTCTAACTGCTCCTAGGCAGATAACATATGTGTCTTTGAGCATAAAACGACCACAAAACAATAGAATTTAGATATTCCAATCTGATTGCAAGGAGCCAAGCACAAGCAATTAGAACAAGTTATATGGCAATTAATAGTCAAATTTACAACATATGAATAAATATACAATTAATAAAGCATTTGAAAAACACTTCCCCTTTCCAATATGGAAAATAGAAGTCGATTGCTCCAACAATTGTCTGGCTATAGAATATAGAGACCCTGCAGATACACGACCTTCATTCAGCGTAATTAATTTTGAAGGGGAGAATATACTTGAAAACTACACCGCTTCTGAAAAAGAATGGACACTAGAAGCCATACAAGGTGACTTCCTAATTTTCAAACGCTTTGGGGCATCATCTCCGATACAGCCAGGGATTGAGGTATTGCACATACCAAGCCAATCCATTGTATTTAGCTATCGCGAATATGTATTAAAAGAAGTCTATACTGAAGGCCTTAAAGCCGTTCACCGATCTATTCCCTCAGGAATAGAATATTATATAGAATTAAAGTCGGGTGCTGTGCGCACCACAGCTGGTGAAATCTTCCAAGTCCCTCACAGCACTATTACCTACCCTATCTCCTTTCAAGGCAAGCTTCCCCATTTCATAACCTCTCTCCCCTTTGAAGACCAGATATGGTTACAAACATATCAAGAGATATTCATTTGGTCCTATCATAAAAAGCGCAACGACAGTTACGAACTCCATCTCACCCTATCCACTAGGAATGAAATACTTGACAGTAAAATCATACTAAAAGGTCTGGACAGATTAATCCCTCAGCCCTATTTTCAAGTCAAACGTCATATTTTCTTTTTATCAAATACTAAACAAGAAATTGCAACGTATTTAGTATAATTGCAAGCTATGAAGAATAATAAAACTATTAAATCGTATCATAAATTATCGTTTTTATTGGCTTTAGGACTAGGATTAAGCACATTGGCCCCAATACAGGCCAAAGACATGGCAACCGTAAAGTTGACCATCGCTCCTGATTCTATAGGAAACGAAATTGTAAATGGACAACGGTATGTCGTCCATAAATTGACTCCACAGGAGACATATTACCAGTTGAGCAGGGTGTACGGTGTCCCGGTCAAGGACATTATGAATACCAATAATAAGAAAAACCTACGCGTAGGTGACACTGTAAAAATCCCGAGAGGAAAAGCTATCGCCGAAGAGCAAAAGGCACAGAGCGAAAATACTACACCAGAAAAAGTATCGATAGACCCGCAGGAAGTTACAGAGTACAAAGTAAGTAAGAGCGAAACACTCTATGCTATTTCGAGACGGTTCGGGATCTCCGTAGATGATATCAAAAAAGTAAACGGTCTGACTTCAGAAAATCTTAGAGAAGGACAGATTCTAAAAGTACCTAACCACAGTCTCCCGAAGCCTGAACCGAAAATCGAAATTCCCGTTGTAGCAGAAGTCCCTGCAGAGGTCCAAGAGCACCAAACAATTGATGACTCTATGTTCAAGCCTAATAAATACGGTATCCGTGAAAAAAAAGAACGTGGTGTAGGCGTATGGATGGAAAGCTTAGGAGGGGGTGATGGACAGACGAGCCTTGCCTTACATAAGACTGCTCCGATAGGAACTATATTAAAAATTACAAATCCTATGAATCGAAGTGTTACCTTTGCAAAAGTTGTAGGCAAATTTGGAGACAATCAAGATACGCAAGATGCGATTGTGGTATTATCTAAATCTGTCGCAACGACAATCGGAGCACTTGATAGGAAGTTTCAGGTAGAGATTACCTATGGTATTCCTTTAGAACAAGAGTAATTTTAAAATAGAGTTATATAAGCGACAAAGGTTATGTAGTTATAGAAGACACCACCATAACTAACATCACTTATATAACTTCCGTAACTTTAAAATAATAAATGGACAAACCATACGTAATGGGTATCGCTGGTAGCAGTGGGTCGGGAAAGACTTTTTTCTTGAAAAGCTTTTTAGACCATTTTGGACCAGACCAGATTACATTGATTTCGCAGGATGATTATTACTTTCCTGCGAATACCAAAACACAGGAAGAAAACAGACTGTACAACTTCGACGTGCCTTCTTCTATCGACAGAGAGGCTTTTTTTAATGATATCAAAGACCTTTTCGACGGTAAAACAATCTACAAACAGGAGTATACCTTCAACAATCCAACAATGAAGCCTAAAATGTTGGAGATAAAACCTGCCCCTATCCTTATTGTAGAAGGGCTATTTATATTCCATTATCAAGAAATCAATGATTTGTTGAATTACCGTATCTTTTTAGACGCTGATGAGGATATAGCCCTACAGCGCAGATTGAAAAGGGATCTTATTGAACGTGGGTATGATCACGATGACGTAATGTACAAATGGATCAACCACGTCGTTCCTTCCTACAACACCTATTTACTTCCTTATCGAGAGCGTTGCGACCGCGTTATTGTCAATAATACAGACGATCCAGCGCTCATCAATAATGCAACTAACCTCATTTCAACGGAACTGAAAGAAATATTACAATTCCATTAATTTAAAACTGGTCTAAATAACTATCTTTGCATTATGGAAAGGCAAAGTATATTAAGTTCGGAAGAAACGAATACAGCAATTTGCGAGTCTCCCAAAGGCATTAATCCCTTTGGGGATTTTTCTTGTTGCGTATTCAAAAAATGCTGCAAGAAGTATAAAAGAGGAAAACGTTGTAAAAAATGTCCTGATCGTTAAGCTTTTATTCTTCGTAGTAGTTTAAATCTTTATCAAAGCTCTCCTCGAGCTGCGTCAATGCGAATATAGCAATCCCTGTCAACAATAAAAGCGTGACGATTGCTGCAGGTATAATGCCCCATATCCCCACAAAGTAACCATACAACAAGGTAGAAGGAATCAACGCTCCCCTTACAAAATTAGGTGCTGTCGTGGCCACTGTAGCTCTTAGGTTCGTTCCAAACTGTTCTGCTGCTATTGTTACAAACGTAGCCCAATAGCCTACACCGATACCCATAAAAAATGCCAAAAACATAAACTTACCCTCATCTATCCCATGACTATTCAGATACCACAATGAGGAAATCAAAATTACTATCTGACATAAAAAAACAACCTTCTTTCGAGATTTCAACCATTGCGACAAGAGACCTGCCATAAAATCCCCTACCGAGATACCAAGGTAGGTAAACATCACTCCCTTTCCTGCACTTAATGTCGTAGTCGCTCCAAGGGCCGCTCCTATCTCTGGAGCTTGTGTTACCAAGACACCAACGACAAACCAAATAGGCAGACCTATTCCTAGGCAATAAAAATAACGCTTTATACGGTCAGGATGTGAAAACAGTAATTTCAAACTCCCTTTTTGGACGTGGGTACTTTCTACGGCCTGAGCAAAAAGACCAGATTCAAAGGTACCAACCCGCATCATCAAAAGGAGGATTCCCATTCCCCCGCCTACAAAATAAGCCGTGCGCCAGTCGAACCACTCAGAGACAAAATAAGCAAGAATAGCCCCCAATACCCCCACTCCCGCAACGAGCATTGTGCCATACCCTCTCTTGCTACGATGCATTGATTCGCTTACCAGTGTAATCCCCGCCCCCAATTCTCCGGCCAAACCAATCCCTGCAATAAATCGAACCACACCATAGGTCGTTACATCATGTACAAAACCATTATAGATGTTGGCTAAAGAATACAAGAGAATAGACCCGAACAACACCTTTATACGTCCGTATTTGTCAGCTATCACTCCCCAGATTAGCCCCCCAAGTAGTAGACCTCCCATCTGCATATTCAATACAAATTCGCCTTTCACCCGCATCAGTTCTTCAGGCACGCCAATATCCTGAAAAGAGCGCACACGAACGATAGAAAAAATAATCAGATCATAGATATCTACAAAATACCCTAGAGAAGCGACCATAATCAACAGCCAAGTATTCTTATTAGCATTGGAATCCATAAAAGGTCTATATAAAGTTCAAAAAAGAGTGACTTCTACTTACGTCACAAAACGGTTAAATTTGATCTAATTTACTATAGAAATTCTTTTTACACAACATATTCCCTTCATTTGGCTTTATAAATCGTATTTTTGTTAGTATGAAGTTAAATCCGTCTTCACTTAAATGGTTACTTAGATTTTACCCCCCTTTCTTTTTTCAGAGAATATGGGTAAAGCAGGTCCACAAAGACTTCAAGGGAATCGATGTCAAGATTCACAAAAGCTTCTTGAATGTCAACTCCAACAAGACTGTATTTGGTGGTACTATTTTTACGGCACTAGACCCTGTGCATTCCATATTACTAGATCAAATATTTCAGGCAAACGGTCTTAAAAAAACTGTCGCTTGGCTAAAATCTGCCCGTATCGAATACCTAAAGCCCGGAAGAACCGATTTGCAGTATTCGCTTTATTTAGCAGATGAGGACGTCGAAGAAGCTTTTGATGAAATTAAAAGAAAAGGGAAGGTCATAAAAACATTTACAACCGCTGTATTTGACAAAAACGGCATCAAATGTGCCATCTGTCACAACGAAATTTACATTCGAAATCTAGACTTCCTATTAAAAAGGGAAAAAAATCCGATTACATTAGAACAAACCTTATAACAAACCAATCCGCAGGCCGCGGATTATAACGAAATGCTGTACATATGAAAAAAATCTTCTATTTACTATCCGCAAGCACAATCCTATTGGGATCATGCCAACAACAGACTACAAAAGAAGCTGTTAAGCACCAACAACTAGCCGAAGAAGCAATAACAGTCCATGACGAGATTATGCCACAGATTGCCCACTTTGACAAAACAACAGTGAAAATAGATTCAATTTTAGGAAACTTGGGCCAAGTCCTTGCCAAAGACCCAAAGGCCGACACAGCCGCTATTAGAATCGACCTTATAACGTTGAAAAGCAATCTCGAAGCGGCTACAGATAATATGATGACTTGGATGAAAGAATATAATCCAGACAGCACAGCAGTCAGTTACCAAGAAGCAGAGATCGAGAAAATAAAAGCAATGAAAAAACAATTTGAAGACGTCTCTCTAGAAAGCAACAAAAAATTGGGTAAACTATAATTTATACCATGATTAGAACTCTATTTTGTACTGCGGCATGTGTATTCACACTTGCTTCCTGCCAGTCTACAGCAAAAAAACTCCCTATCATTGGCGAGCGCGAAGTCGTTCAAAAAGAAATAGACGGAAAAATGGTAACGGACACTATCTACCCTACAATACCTAATTTCGAATTTTTGAATCAGGATAGCGTCATGCTGTCCGACAAGTTCTTCGATAATAAAATCTATGTCGCCAATTTCTTCTTTACGCACTGTCCAAGCATCTGTCCGACAATGCAAAGGAACCTTCTAAAGGCTTACGAGAAATATAAGAACGACAAGCGAGTCGCTTTCCTTTCGCATAGTATCGACTTTAAATACGACCAACCCCATGTTTTGAAATCGTATGCGACCAAACTAGGCGTAGATAATGATCAGTGGCAGTTTGTAAATGGCTCGAAAGCGGCCATCTATGGTTTATCGGACAAATATCTCGTGTATACAAAAGAAGATGCTTCTGTACCTGGCGGATACGACCATTCCGGATACCTAGTACTCATAGACCATGATAAAAGAATCCGCGGAGCCTACGACGGCACCAATAATGAAGAAGTCGAAAAACTTTTAACTGATATGGATATACTCCTTCAAGAGTACAAATAATATGCGCTTATTAAACATTTTCGCAATTCTAGGTATGACGGTATTGAGCTTAGCTTATTTAGCGTCATGCCATTCCAATCTGAATATAGAAACAGCCCAATACGCTGTCAACGGCCAGAAACTTTACATGACCCATTGCCAAAACTGCCATGGATCAAAGGGTGAAGGATTAGGCAAACTATACCCACCGCTAACGGATGCAAAATTCTTCGAGAAAAATAGAGCCCAGTTAAGCTGTATCCTACGCAATGGCATGCAAGGTGAAATCACGGTAAACGGACAAACTTTTAATGAAAAGATGCCTGCCAATCCCCAACTGAGCGAACTGGATATCGCCTATATTTTAACCTACATCACCACCAATTTCGCAAAGAGTGACTCCATCTATTCCCATCAGGAAGTACAGCAAGCCCTAAAAGACTGTAAATAGATAACAGTAGGTCATCGGATAGAGTGATCGACGATAGGATATAATTGAATGATTTATAACACTTCAACCAAATAAAGAGTAAAAAAAAAAGGTTTTCAAACGGGGAGAATGAAAACCTTTACTAACCAATTATAAACCTAAATTATGATACCGCAAAGATAAGTGTCAATACGACACCTGTCAAGTTCTTTCCTAAGAATTAACAATTTATTAACACAAGTAGCCCTAACGGCACTACCCCATTCCCATTCCACTCTTAAGAAACAATCTTTTATAACAAAATTTTGACATTTTTATCGGGTTTCAATCATTACATTTGCAACCGAATGAACGTTCAATTTACAGATAAGATAGAGTGTATCTTCAAGCATACACTAACACTCATCAAAGAAAATGGGTTCCATGGAACCCCGATGAGTATGATTGCCAAAAGTTCGGATGTGGCCATTGGCACTATTTATCATTATTTTCCATCCAAGGAAAACTTGATTCTTGAGCTTTTTAGCTACTGCAGAAAGAAAATAAATGCTTTTATATTTGATGACCTCGTGGATGATTTATCCTACCAAGAACAGTTTGCCATAGTATTAGAGCGCTTTTGCAAATTTCAGATCAACAATACAGATATATTCAGCTTTCTAGAACAATTTCACAACTCCCCTTTTAATGATCTCGCGCATGATAAGCAAAAAGTTGGAGGTTGTGATGAAAACAATGTGATTACCTTTTTGTTGAAAGGTATGGAAACAAATAATCTTAGAAAAATTGATGTCCATGTCATGGCCTCCGCGTACATAGGAGCGGCTGTAACATTTTCAAAGTCTGTAATTTACCAAAAAATTAAATACGACAAACAACATCTCGATGAGTTAATAGAAATTATTTGGAACGGTGTAAAACAATAATATGAATATGAATTATAATTTTAGGAAGATAGTATCTGTTGCCTTTCTAGCTATTGCTGGCTGTAGTGTCTCACTTGCGCAGCAATCAGAACTAGGCAGCAATGCAACATTAGATGATCTGATCAATTACGCTTTGCGCAATAAGATTGAAATCAAGCAGGCGCAGATTGATAAAGAAATTGGCGAACGTGAAATTGCCTCCGCTCTATCAGGATGGTTTCCACAGATCAATGCCAATGGAAGTATCGCCCACTCCATGCAATTGCCTACGACCAACTTTAATGGTACCAACGTCGCATTGGGACAGCGCAATACCAGTGCTTTAACTTTTCAAGCAGACCAAGCACTGATCAGCCCACAGCTCTTTCAAGCATCGAAGGCTGCAAAATATGTACGTCAACAAAACAACCTTAACGAAGAATCTACAAAAATCAATACGGTAGTCGATGTCAGCAAGGCTTATTATGACATATTGACTAGTGAAGAGCAGATCAAGATCATCAACGAAAATATTCTGAGACTAGAACGTCAACATACCGAAGCTAATGCCCGTTATGAGGTGGGACTAGTGGACAAGACCGACTTTAAAAGAGCGCAGATATCCTTAAACAATGCAAAAGCAGATTTAAAGTCGGCCTCCGAAAACCGCAAATACAAATACGACTATTTAAAGATGTTGTTGGCTATCCCCAATGAACGTCCACTTTCCCTATCTTTTATCAATCAAAGTCTAGAAAGTAATATTCTATTGGACACCACAGAATTGCTTCAAATAGCAAATAGAGTTGAATTCAAAAAATTGGAAAACCTTAAGGATATCCAACGCTTGAATACACAATATCAAAAGTGGAATTACTTACCGAAAGTAAACGCCTATGCCAACTATGCTTTAAACTATAGGAACAACAAGTTTTCCGACCTGTACACAGATAACTTCCCTGGTTCTAGCGTAGGATTAACTTTATCCCTTCCTATTTTTACCGGGACCAAAAGAATCCAGGAGATTAAAAAATCAGAATTACAAGAAGAGCGTATCACACTGGATCTACAGAATCTAGAAAACCAGATTAGCACAGAATACTCTGCTGCGATGGCTGGTTACCGTGCCAACATGAACGAATGGCGCAACTCTAAAGATAATATGGAGCTTTCTGAAGAAGTCTACAATACCATCAAACTGCAGTACGATGCCGGTGTAAAAACTTACCTGGAGCTGATGACTGCCGAGACAGACCTGAAGACTTCACAGCTTAACTACTTAAATTCACTTTATGCCGTATTGTCTAGCAAACTAGATATACAAAAAGCATTAGGCACAGTAGAAATAAACTAATAACATCAACCTTAACAAGAGAAAAAATACAACGTCATGAATAGAAATCAATTACTTTCAGCCTTACTTATCGGTTCTGGATTATTAGGCCAATCCTGCGGGGGGGGACAAGACAACAAAGCTAAAGGTGGTGCTCCGGGCCAACAAGCCGAGATGGCGACACCAGTTTCTACCGCTATCGTGGGTAAAGAAATTGTATCAGGTTTAAAGAGTTACCCAGCGAGTGTTGTTCCATTACAGGAGACAGAGATTCGAGCTGAGGTCACAGGATATATCACCAATATTTTTGTTACCGATGGTGCTTTTGTGAGTAAAGGCCAACGCCTTTACGAAATCGACCGCATACGCTATCAAGCTGCCGTAGATCAGGCAAAAGCCAATCTTGAGATTGCAAAAGCAAATCTAGACCGTGTACAGAAAGATTTGCAACGTTATCAGACACTAGCTGAGAAAGACGCGATTGCAAAACAGACCTTAGATTACGCAACTACGGATGTAAATAATCAACGTGCACAGGTACAGGCAGCCGAAGCGGCCTTGACTACAGCACGGACCAATCTCCAACGTTCGACCATCGTAGCACCATTCTCTGGCAACATCGGGATTTCACAGGTCCGTAATGGTGCATTAGTCAACGCAGGGACTACACTTTTGAATACCGTATCTTCTACCAATCCTATTGCGGTTGAGTTTCAGATCAATGAAAAAGAAATCCCTGAATTCACAAAACTCCAAGCAGGCAATGCGTCCACTCAAATCTACGCATCTATGCCAGATGGTAGCCGCTACGAAGAAAGTGGACGTATCGTCACGATTGATAGAGCCGTAGACAGTCAGACCGGAACATTGAAAGTGAGAGCTTCATTTGCTAATGGTGCAAACGCACTAAGAGCGGGCATGAACACTACATTAAATGTAGAGAGTACATCGACACAAGAAGAAATGGTCATCCCTTACAAAGCTGTCTTTGAGCAATTGGGGGTATTCAACGTATATACTGTTAATGATAGCAGTAAAGTTGAGCTTAAACAAATTGTATTGGGCCACAAGTTAGCAGACAAAGTTGTAGTGACTTCAGGTCTTGAAGCTGGTCAAAAGATTGTTGTCGATGGAGCGGCATCACTAAGACCAGGAGCTAAAGTAGCTGAGAACAATGCAGAAAATAAACAAAAATAATTGCCAGACGCTAAATAAATAATAATGATATCAGAAGTATTTATTAAAAGGCCCGTTACGGCGATGGTTATATCCATCTTAATCACCATCATTGGGGTGATTGCCGTATCCACATTGCCTATCAGTCAATACCCTTCCATCGCTCCTCCCACCGTTACCGTAACGGCCAACTATACGGGAGCAGATGCACAGACCGTCGAACAGACGGTTACCACTCCTATCGAGAGTCAGATCAACGGTACACCAGGGATGATTTATATGTCCTCCAATAGTACGTCCAATGGTCAGGCGCAGATCACTGTCACCTTTGAAGTAGGTACAGACATTGACATCGCAACCCTGGATGTACAAAACCGCGTGGGTATCGCAGAGCCCGCATTACCTGAAGCCGTTCGTCGTCTAGGAGTTACGACCCGTAAAGCCAATACCGATATCTTGATGTTGGTATCCCTGGTATCGCCAAATGGAACCAGAGATGACAAGTTTTTGTCCAACTATGCCAACCTTTACATCAAAGATGCGATTATGCGTGTCAAGGGTGTGGGGGATGTAACCGCATTTGGACAGCCTTTCTCGATGCGTGTCTGGTTAGATGCCAACAAACTTGCCAATATAAAGATGACTCCATCTGATGTATCTGCCGCAATTGCCGAGCAGAATATCCGTATCCCTGGAGGATCTGTAGGCGGAAGACCTCAAGAGTCATCCACCGTATTTGAGTATCCTGTAATTACGGACTCTGATTTATCAGAAGTAGAAGACTTTGAAAACATCGTTGTCAAAACCAACCAAGATGGTTCTATCGTATTACTAAAAGACGTTGCTCGCGTAGAGCTTGGTCAGTTCAGTTACGGTACGACTACCAAAGTAAACGGTATGGTATCTACAGGTATGATGATCAGTCAGACTCCTGGAGGTAATGCTGTGGAAACAGCGGAGGGTATTTTCTCATCACTAGAAAAACTCAAAGAATCTTTCCCTCAGGATGTTGATTATGTAATCGGTTACGAAACGGTATCTGTGGTCAACGCATCTATCGAATCCGTAATCCATACCCTAGTAGAAGCCCTTTTATTGGTAACATTGGTTGTATTCTTCTTCCTACAGAGCTGGAGAGCGACATTGATTCCAGTACTTGCCATTCCGGTTTCCATTGTGGGTACCTTCATCTTCTTCTTGATGTTTGGATTCTCCGTCAACAACCTTACCATGCTTGCCTTTGTATTGGCCATCGGTATCGTTGTGGATGATGCCATCGTTGTGGTAGAAGCCGTACAACACTATATCGACCATTATAAGATGAGTGCAAAAGAAGCGACCATGCGTGCCATGAAAGACATTACGGCTCCAGTAATCGCTATTGCCTTGATTTTATCTGCAGTATTCGTTCCTGTAGGTTTCATCCCAGGAATGGTAGGTAAATTATACCAACAGTTTGCGATCACCATTGCGGTATCCGTTATGCTTTCCGCATTTATAGCCTTGACATTGACCCCGGCATTATGTTCGATCATGCTAAAGCCTACCGCGGTGACCAAAGACTCTAGAGGACTTAATAAGTTCTTTTACAAATTCAACCTTTGGTTTGAAAAAGTAACCTATTCCTATTCGCGAGGTGTCAAAAAAGCCATTAAAGCGACTCCGCTCGTACTGATTGTACTACTTTGTATTTTTATCGGTACAGGATGGATGTTTACTAAAAAACCTACAGGTTTTATCCCTTCCGAAGATGGAGGAATGTTCTTTGCTGGTGTTACACTACCTGAGGGGGCTTCTTCAGCACGTACAGACGCTATCCTTGAGGAGTTGGAAGAAGAGTTCCGTAAAGATTTCCCTGAGATCAAATACGTAACATCTATTTCGGGTATCAACATTTTGAACAGAGCATTCAAACCGAACGGTGCAACATTGTTCGTATCCTTGAAGCCATGGAAAGAGCGTAAACGCACAGCAAATGACATCACAGGTGCCATAATGAAAAAATACGGACGGTATGACAAAGCCCGTGTACTTGCGGTTACTCCTCCAGCGATTCCTGGTCTAGGTGCATCCGGTGGTTTCTCCTTGCAGATTCAGGATTTACAAACAGTAGATATTAAAGAATTCGAGGCTACAGTAGGCAAGTTCTTAATGGCTGCCAATCAACGTCCCGAGATCGGTATGGCCTATACCCTATTTAACTCCAATTCGCCAAACTACAAATTGGAAGTAAACAGAGAGCAGGCAAAACGTATGGGCGTTCCTATCGCTAGCATATACTCAACGATATCGGCGTACTTAGGTAGTAGTTATGTCAACGACTTCACCAAATACGGTCGTAACTTCCGTGTCGTGACACAAGCCGATATCGATTATAGAATGGGAATCGAAGACATTAACAAACTCTATGTCAATAATGTCAAAGGTCAACCTGTACCAATGAGTGCACTCGTCAGTTATAATCTAGTGACCATGCCGTCTATCATCAACCACTATAATATCTTTAGAGCGATCGATATATCTGGGGGTGCAGCACCTGGATACAGTTCCGGTGATGTGATCAAGGCACTCGAAGAGGTCGCGGCACAGACCCTACCGGCAGGATATGATTATCAGTTCTCCGGACTTACCTTACAGGAGAAACAATCAGGTTCAAAAACAATACAGATTTTTGCATTGTGTATCCTGTTCGTATTCTTGCTCCTAGCCTCCCTATACGAGAGCTGGTCAGTACCTTTCTCGATTCTCCTATCGGTGCCTTTAGGCGTATTTGGAGCGATACTAACATTGATGTTTATTCCTCAGCTTGACAATAACATCTTTGCGCAGATTGGTCTAGTCACCATCATTGGTCTAGCAGCAAAGAATGCGATTCTGATTGTAGAGTTTGCCAAAGAACGTGTAGACATCGGTATGAATTTAATCGAAGCAACCTTGGATGCTGTGAAGCTCCGTCTACGTCCGATTATCATGACATCACTTGCATTTATCTTGGGTATTATTCCTTTGATGCTTTCTACAGGTGCTGGTGCTGTATCCCGTCAGACTATCGGCTGGACCGTATTTGGAGGGATGACCGCTGCGACATTCTTAGCCATCTTTATCGTGCCAGTGCTATTTGTGGTTATCACACGATTAGCTTACGGAAATAAAAAATTAGCTGAATTAGAAGCTGGTTTTGACGAAGAAAAGAAAAAGCAATTGAGTGCGCATTAATACGCGATCTCATTTTCAATAACAACAAAGCCCATTATAAAATAAAGTGCCCCCAAAAATTAAGATTCTTCCTGGGGGCACTTTCATAAAAAAAATGTCTTTATGCTAATAGAATAAAATTAATTCCTTTTAATGAGTACGTGACCTTTATGTAGTTCTTCTTTAATTCCACGTTTTAAACGTAAGATATAGTAATAAGTTCCTTCATTCAATCCAGTACCAGTCCAAGAATTCCTATAATTATCATCTCTGAAAACTTCATTGCCCCAGCGATTCACTATAATCAGTTTGACTTCATCATAAGCTTCCGCACCAACGATTACAAAACTTTCGTTCTTATCATCCCCATTAGGAGTTATGACATTCGGAATCATAAGGTCTTTAGCTTTCACCGTAATAGTCATCACAGCATCCGAACAGTTTGTAGGATTTAAAACTTCACATATTTGATAAGGCACGTGGTAGATACCGGGTTTAGTTCCCACATCAATAGTCACCGTTCCATCCACATTCAAATAGATCCCCGCTTCATCAACCACTCCAGGCTTTAACACAATTTGCGTTAGATCAATAGGATTGTCGGCCATACGGTCATTCTCCAAAACAGATACGGTTGTTACTCGATCCTTATATGAATACATTACTTCAACATTATCTGCTTCTGCTTTCATTGCTATCGGTAGCACCTTGACAACCACCCTTGCTGTCGACGTATTGCGCATATTTATTCGATCTATTATCGTATACGTAATCGTATACGTACCTGCAGGCGTCATCGCTGGTATAGATACATTACCCGTCGCAGCATCCAGCACAGGTACATTATTGTTCACCGCACCAGTTATAGGTGTAGCAACCGCATCCACACGGATCGTAACAGCTGTAAGCGTAGCCTGCGTACCATTATACATATCTGCACCTGTACCAGTCAACACATTCCCAACAGAAGTAGCCCCGACACGACCATCTGCAGTATACTTATCATCGTTAGCTTTGATACCTGGTGCAGTCACTACAATCGTCGCCGTACCTGTAGCACAGGTTGTCGGATTCAGCAGCTCGCATATTTCATAGGTGTAGGTATACGTACCAGAGGCCATTCCAGATGCGACCGTTATCGTACCGTCAGGGTTCATCAGAATACCACTTACTACATTACCCCCTGCATCCTTCACACTACCTGGCGTCAGCCGTACATCCGCTGGAGCTAGTACTACACCATTCAACAAGTCATTAGCCAGTACAGAAGTAGTTTTTCCACCATTCACACCATTGATAGGACCGAAAGAATCCGCTACCGCTGTGATCGACATACCAGCTACCTGTACAATCACGTTTGCTGTCGACGTATTACCCGCATTTATTCGATCTATTATCGTATATGTAATCGTATACGTACCTGCAGGAGTCATCGCCGGTACAGATACCTTGCCCGTCGCAGCATCCAGCACAGGCACATTATTGTTCACCGCACCAGCTATAGGTGTAGCCGCTGCATCCACACGGAT
>JBEBQJ010000081.1:0-21094 GCA_040395455.1 Sphingobacterium yanglingense
TATAGTATTATTGTTTATCTGTCCGCTAATCCAGGTTTTTTCGAAGGATATAACACCGATAAAGAATAAAACAGCCTATGATTTTTTGTTACGTTTACCAGAGGGCTATGAAGAGGCAGGGGCCAAGCAACCCATTTTAGTCTTTTTGCATGGGAGAAGTTTATCCGGTACTGATTTGGCTAAAGTAAAGCGCTATGGAGTTTTGTATGCTATGGAAAGGGGACACGATATTCCAGGAATTGTTGTCGCACCGCAGACATCCAACGGCTGGAACCCAGATCAGATAATGGAGGTCATAGACTATGTTCTTTCTAATTATAATGCAGACAGTTCAAGGGTATACGTGTGTGGAATGAGTATGGGCGGTTACGGAACGATGGATTTGGCCGGAAAATATCCAGACAGAATTGCGGCTGCCGTGGCTATTTGTGGTGGAGGTACACTCGGATATGCTTGCAATTTGACGAAGGTCCCATTATGGATTCAACATGGAAATCGTGATCGGGCCGTACCGCTATCAGAGTCAAAAAAAATGTTTAATGCAATTAAGAAATGTGACAGTGATGCAGATGTTACGTTAACAGTTATTGCTGGAGGGACTCATGGTAGTGTAGAGCGATTGTTTCATCAGGATGGAATATATGATTGGTTGTTTTCCTATAAGAAGCTCTTCAGCGATGAAAAGGCTATAAAATAGAAGAAGGAGGTATATACCTCCTTCTTCTATTTTATACTTCTAGATCGGCTGACCTATAATGCATCGATTTTTGCTTGAATAGCTTTTCCTTTATCTTCTTGTTGAAGGAAATCATAAAGACCTTTTAATCCTTTTAAAGCACTTTCATTTTTAGGATCGTTTTCAATAACTTTTAAAAAGTGGGCTTCTGCAGGTTTGATTTGCTCTTTCAGTTCGTTGATTTTTGCTGTGAACTGATTGTTAGATAGACTCTTGTCTTCATTTACTTTTTGGAGCTTTTCACGAATACCATTCATCAACACAACCCCCGCATTTAGATTCGCATCATTGTAGTTAGGGTCTATCTGAACCGCTTTAGTGTAGGCTGCATATGCTTTATCCGTATCATTATTAGCACTATGAGCAATTCCTAGATAGTAGTACAGATTTTTGTTGTTTCCGTCTTTAGAAATCTGATTTTCGATCTCATTGATAATCTTAGCTTCGTTACCAACAATAAGATTCAATTCTATATTCTGTACAACAGCATCGTTCTCATTCGGATAGGCTTTTGCTGCCAATGCAGCATATTCTAAAGCGCTTGTCGTATCTTTAAGAGATAAGTAGAGTTTTGGTAAATCTACCATTACAGCCTTATGTTGCGAATAGTCTTTTTTGTCAATAAGTTGCTTATACTTATCAATACCATTTTTGTAGTCGTTGTTCTGTATAGCCGCTAATCCTGCGTAGTAGGTTAGGGTAGTGTCACCAGGCATGTAGCCAAGAGCTTTGCTAAACGAGTCGTAAGCAGCTTGGTACTCTTTTTTGTCCCAAAAACCAACGCCATGGTTGAAATTAAAAGAGTATAGGTTTTGCTCTGCTACTCCAATATTTGAAGCATTTTTGTTGTCTTTGTCCAACTCTTTAGCTTTGGCTATCCCTTCAGCTGCTTTGGTTGCGTTTTCTTCACTTTTTTCGTCTACCGCCAAACTCGCGTAAACTAATGAATAGTATGTCCACGTCTCGGCTAAGTCCTTGGTCTTTTCATGCACAGAAGCAGCATCGATGGCTTCCTTTGCTGTTTTTAGGAATGATGTTCCTAATTGCGCAGAGCCACTGCTTCTCAACTCTTCATATTTTTGAATGTTGGAAGCGGCTTTCTTCAGGTTGCTCGATTGCGCAAATACCGTAGTACCTGCTGTGACCATCGCTGATAAAATTATTGCTTTTTTTAAATCCATATCTAATTCTTAATTATACTATTTTTAATTGTTGGAAAGCTGATTCAGTAATACATTGACACGATCCAATTGGTCATCATCGTTAGCTGCCTCATAGTACATTGCTAGTCCTTTTAGTGCATTAATCGCATAAGGTTGTATGCCATTGGCTTTTAAGAGATAATCCTGAGCGCTGTATTGTGCTTCTAAGTTTTCTTTGTCTTTCAAAAATTGATTCAAGAAAATAAGTCCCATCGCCAGGTTCGCGTCATAGTTGTTTTCATCGAGTTCTATAATTTTGGTATAATACTTCTTTGCCAAATTTATGTTTCCTCCATTTTCATTTGAAAATCCGGCCAAGTAAAGCAGTTCTACGTTTTCCGGTTCGTATTTAATGGCTTCATCAATGATTGGCGTAATAGCTGCATAACGCTGATGATCCGCGTAGTCTTGAATCAACAAAAAGAGAATTTTTTTGTTGTCCATGAATTTATTTCTCGCAGTCTGTAGTGTATTGAGATAAAGCTGTGGCTCCTTCTTTGCATTGTATAATGTCGCCAGAGCCAAGTATTTTCCTACATCGGCATCAGTAGTTTTGATAATCTGACTATAATAATTTATAGCATCATCTGTTTTTCCTGCCTGTGCAGCCAATAGTGCTAAGTTGTTTAAAACATCCTCGGATTTAGTGCCAAGCTGTTCTACCCTTAAAAAACTATTATAGGCTTTCTCATAATCTTTGGCTTCTATTGCTTTATTTGCTTTGTAAATATAAGCCGCCGTGAGATTCTGGTTTACATAATTAATTTCACTATCAAAGTTGCCCTTATCCTTTTGCTTTAACTTTTCTATTGCCGAAAGCGCGATGTCGATTGGGTCTCGATCTGTCTTTATTTTTCGGGTAGAATCTGCATAGGCAAGTGAGCTATAGACTAGTGCACGAAGTATGTTGTTCTTCGAAGATAAAGAGTCTTTCTTAGAAGCAAAAGTGGCGTCACTGAATTTTTTTGCACTTTCCAGTTGCTTGATATCGCCCGTCTGTGTATAACGAGCAAAACTGTTGGAGCCCTCCTTATGGTTGGATTGGGCTACAACAGTTGCACTTAAACTTACGAATAATAGGGAAGCTATTATTGTTTTCATGTTTTAATTATTCTGTTTCGTCAGTTGCTGAATCTTCAGCATCTTTAGTTTCAGAAGTCACATCAGAGTCTACGTCTGACTCTTCTCCTTCTCCTTCTTCCTCCTCTTCTCTTGCGACTTTTGTAATCGATGCTATTTCGTCTGTCTCTTTCAATGTTATTAGGCGAACTCCTTGCGTAGCACGGCCCATAACACGAAGGGAGTCTACTCCGATACGGATTACGATACCTGATTTATTAATAATCATTAAGTCGTCATTGTCCGTTACTCCTTTGATAGCGACAAGTTCTCCGGTTTTCTCGGTAACGTTGATTGTTTTGACTCCTTTACCGCCACGGTTGGTGATACGGTAGTCTTCAATATCTGTACGCTTACCATAACCTTTTTCAGATACAACAAGTACACTAAGTTCTGAATTGTCCACACTAATCATGCCAACAACCTCGTCTGTAGTGGTGTCTAATGTGATTCCTCGTACACCAGTAGCGGTACGACCCATTGGACGGACGGTCGATTCGTTGAATCGAATAGCACGGCCGGAGCGTAATGCCATTACAATCTCGCTAGATCCACTTGTCAAACATGCTTCAATCAGTTGGTCTCCTTCGTTAATATTAATAGCGTTGATTCCATTTGCACGTGGACGTGAATAAGCCTCTAAAGATGTTTTCTTAATTGTACCTTGTTTAGTACACATGATAATGAAGTTGTTCTCTAGGTACTCCTGATCTTTAAGGTTTTTGACTAAAATGTACGCTTTTATTTTCTCATCTTTTGGAATATTGATGATGTTTTGTAAAGCTCTACCTCTTGATGTTCTACTACCTTCTGGTATTTCAAATGCTCTTAGCCAAAAACAGCGACCTGTTTCAGTGAATAGTAGCATATAATTGTGTGCGGTAGCTGTGATGATGTGCTCTGTAAAATCTTCATCACGGGTATTGGAGCCTATCGCCCCTTTACCGCCACGTCCTTGACGTTTGTATTCACTTAAAGGGGTACGTTTGACATAGCTGTTGTGCGATATCGTGATTACGATTTCTTCATCGTCAACAAAGTCTTCCATTGTCATGTCTTCTGCCGAGTGGACAATGATAGATCTGCGCTCATCTCCGTATTTTTCTTGGATTTCTAAGAGTTCGTCTTTGATGATTTTCATACGAAGACCCTCATCGGCAAGTACTTCTTTTAAGTATTCTATTGTCTTCATCAATTCAGCGTACTCTTCTTTGATTTTATCACGTTCTAGTCCTGTAAGACGACGTAACGTCATGTCGAGAATTGCGCGGGCCTGCAGGTCAGATAATCCAAATTTCTCCATTAATCCTACTCTGGCATCCTCTGGAGTATCTGAGCTACGGATTAATTTGATAACCTCATCCAAGTGGTCTAACGCGATTAGGTATCCCTCTAATATATGGGCACGTTTTTCAGCTTCGGCTAGTTCAAATTTGGTACGGCGTACAACAACATCATGACGATGTTCCACAAACTCATGAATCATGTCTTTTAGATTCATTAACATCGGACGACCTTTTACAAGGGCGATGTTATTGACTGAAAAAGAGGATTGCAAAGAAGTATGTTTGTATAGATTGTTCAACACCACATTGGCGTTGGCATCTCGTTTTATTTCATAGATAATACGTACATCACGCGTTGACTCATCTCTGATTTCTGAAATACCTTCGATTTTTTTATCATTGATAAGATCAACCGTACGTTTGATCATGTCTGCTTTGTTGATCAAATAAGGGATTTCGGTGACGATAATGATTTCGCGGCCTGATTTTGTCGTTTCGATTTCGGCCTTAGCACGCATAACGACACGGCCTCTACCTGTTTCAAACGCTTCACGGACACCATTGAACCCGTAAATAATCCCTCCTGTAGGAAAATCTGGCCCTTTGATATATTGCATCAATTCAGAAATCTCGATATCTCTGTTGTCAATATAGGCGGTGATACCTCCAATTACTTCAGTCAAGTTGTGAGGAGCCATATTCGTAGCCATACCTACAGCGATACCAGATGCACCATTCACAAGTAGGTTCGGTACCCGGGTAGGGAGAACAGAAGGTTCTTCTAAGGAGTCATCAAAATTGAGTTGGAAATCTACTGTGTCTTTTTTGATGTCGGAAAGCATTTCTTCTGCAATCTTGCGCAACCGAGCCTCGGTATAACGCATTGCTGCAGGAGGGTCACCATCCAACGAACCGTAGTTTCCTTGACCATCTACTAACGGATAGCGCATAGACCAATTTTGAGCCATACGTACCATTGCTTCGTAAACAGAAGAGTCACCATGTGGGTGATATTTACCTAAGACATCCCCAACAATACGAGCCGATTTTTTATACGGTTTGCCCGAGTTTACTCCGAGCTCTTCCATGCCATATAATACACGTCTATGCACGGGCTTAAAGCCATCTCTTGCATCTGGGAGAGCTCTTGACACGATTACCGACATCGAGTAGTCGATGTAAGCGGACTTCATCTGGTCTTCGATGTTGATTTTTACTACCCTGTCATGAGCAGGAACTAGATTATTTTCATTTTCTGTTTCTTCAGCCATATTTACCTGGTTTCTGTAAAACTAATAAAGTGCCATTGAATAGGGCACTACGCATGCGAAGATACGATTTTTTTTTCTGAAATTGTCTGTTTTTAATGGATATCAACAACTTTCATGTCTGTTGGTAATCCAAAAGAATCATGATAGATTTTTGTGAAATTCTAGGGTAGAAGAGGGGGTAGCAGAGCCATAGTGTCTTTTGTTTTCTGATTTAGTGATGTGTAATGTTTTTTTTTGTCATTATTGGGTGTTTTTTGTAGAGATATTTTATTAAAACGTCTAATTGGTTGAGTATTTGGTAATAATTAATTGCTTGTGTTATTATTAATATAAAAAAACTTGTTACATTTGTTCATAATTTCACTTATTACACACAAACAACGAGATGAAACATAATTTTGGTGCTGGTCCTTGTATCCTGCCACAGGAAGTTTTTAAAGAGGCCTCTGATGCTGTATTAGATTTTAATAATACAGGGTTGTCTATCTTAGAGATCTCTCACCGATCAAAGGAATTTGAAGCAGTAATTGTTGAAGCAGAGCGTTTAGTGCGCGAACTTCTAAATGTGCCACTGAACTACTCTATTTTATTTCTTCAAGGTGGGGCGAGTCAGCAATTTGCGATGTTGCCAATGAATTTACTGCCTGAGGGTGGAAAAGCTGCGTATTTGGATACGGGGGTATGGGCTTCGAAGGCGGCGAAAGAAGCTAAGAATATAGGCTCTGTAGAAATTGTCGCATCTTCTAGCGATAGGAACTATAATTATATTCCCAAAGGGTACGCTATTCCTGCGGATGCAGCTTACTTTCACTACACGTCAAACAACACAATCTACGGGACGGAGGTTTTTGAAGTCCCTGCAACGAAAGTCCCTATTGCTGTGGATATGTCGTCGGATATCTTTAGCAGAGATATTGATATTCGTGATTTTGATTTAATCTACGCCGGAGCCCAAAAGAATATGGGACCAGCAGGATTGACACTGGTTATCGTAAAAGACGAGATTTTAGGAAAGACTGGTCGTACAATACCTACTATTTTTGATTATCAACCTCATATCAAAGCAGGTTCAATGTACAATACACCTGCTGTATTTTCTATTTATGTCGCTATGCTTAATCTTCGTTGGTTGAAAGCTAAAGGGGGCGTAGCGGTTATCGAGCAGGAAAATATCATCAAGGCGCGTACGCTGTATGACGAAATCGATAGAAACCCATTCTTCAAAGGGACTGCTGAGTTGGAAGATCGATCACGCATGAACGTAACTTTTGTGATGGATTCTCCCGAATTGGAAGCCGAGTTTTTAGCTCTAGCCAAAGAACGAGATTTGATAGGTATTAAAGGACACCGTTCGGTGGGCGGATTTAGAGCTTCTATCTACAATGCATTGAGCATAACTTCGATTAATGCGTTGGTGGATGCGATGCGCGAATTTGAGGATAATCGTAAGGGGTAAGGAGTTAGAGAGTTAGATAGTTAAGGGGGTAGAGGTGAAACTGTGAATAGGCAAAATTGTAAAAGAGTAAAACTGTAAAAGGGTGAAATTGTAAATAGATAAGTAGGTAAAATTTCACGCTTTCAAAGTTTAACGATTTTACTTCTTCACGGTTTTACGCCTTCACGGTTTAACGATTTTACCTTTAACAAGACAACTAAATCACAAAAAGAATAAAATAATGAAGATTTTGGCAAATGATGGAATAGACCCCATCGGTAAGAAGATATTAGAAGATGCGGGATTTGTAGTTGATACAGTACACATCCCTCAAGAGGAGTTGATTAATAAGCTTAACGCTTATGATGCGGTTACGGTACGTAGTGCTACCAAATTGAGACAGGATCTCCTTGATGCTTGTCCGAACATCAAAGTAATCGGTAGAGGGGGAGTTGGGATGGATAATATTGATGTCGAGTACGCGCGCTCGAAGGGAATTACTGTGGTAAATACGCCTGCCGCTTCGTCGCACTCTGTAGCGGAATTGGTTTTCGCCCATCTACTGAATGGAGTACGCTTTCTGTTTGACTCGAACCGGAAGATGCCTGTTGAAGGAGCTACCAATTTTGGAGGTCTAAAAAAAGCTTATGCAGCGGGAACAGAATTGAAAGGTAAAACTATTGGTGTAGTTGGTTTTGGCCGTATTGGAAGGGCTACTGCGCAGATTGCGTTGGGATTGGGCATGGATGTAGTCTACTACGATTTATTTCAAGGACCTGTGTCTTTGACATTGAGTCTGTCTGGAGGTGTAGAGGTGGATTTGGCCGTTCGTCAGGTTGAATTAGAGCAGCTGTTTAAAGTTTCTGATTTTATTTCGTTGCATGTTCCATTTTTGGATAAACCGGTGATTGGTAAAGAAGAGTTTGCTTTGCTAAAAGACGGTGTTGGCTTGGTTAATGCATCGCGAGGAGGTGTTATTGACGAATTGGAACTCGTAGAGGCCCTGAATTCAGGTAAAGTTGCATTTGCTGGATTAGATGTTTTTGAAAATGAGCCAACTCCACGTGAAGCATTATTGATGCACCCTAAAGTGTCACTGACTCCGCATATCGGAGCAGCGACGAATGAGGCTCAAGAACGTATAGGCGAGGAACTCGCTTTATTATTGATCGAAAGTCTGAAGAAGTAAAGCTTCCGCTAAATAGATTTTATGCGGCACATACCTAAAAGGTTTCTGTGCCGCTTTTTTTTGACAAAAAAGTGCGAGGGAGTCAGAATATAGTTGGGCTTGTAATTATGATATTTTCATTTTTTCAATATTAATAATGAAAAATTCGCATAATATTCACTGTAATTGGGTATATTCACGCTCTAAAACAGGTTGTTGCTGTTTTATTTAAGATGTGGGGTTCTGTGGATTGAACCTTTTGAAATATAATATAAAGTTAAAAGTGTAATTACTTCATGAAAATTCTAAAATTCGGTGGTACTTCCGTAGGAAGTGCAGCACGTATCAAAGGGTTGTTGGAAATCGTTAACCCTAACGAACGTCAAATTGTGGTGTTATCTGCGGTGTCAGGTACAACTAATGCTTTAGTAGAAATCGGACAAGCTTTTCTTAACAGGGATAAGCAGTCTGCCAAACAACTAATCAGTGCGCACAAAGATAAGTATGAAGAACTTATTAAGGAGCTCTTTACCACCGAAGAAGGGCTTAAGAAGGGGAAGCAGCTTATTGACCATCATTTTCATGTAATAGAATCTTTTGCGAATAATGACGTGTTTACACCGACAGAGGAAAAAGTGATTTTGGCTCAGGGTGAATTAATGTCTACGGCACTTTGGCATTTTCACCTGGAGGAAATTGGTGTGTCTTCGGTCTTGCTTCCCGCACTCGATTTTATGAAAATCGATGAGGACAATGAGCCTGTTGTAGATTATATTACGCAAAAAATAACTCCATTATTAGATGCTCACCCAACGAATAAACTATTTATTACCCAGGGTTTCATCTGTCGAAATTCATTTGGTGAAGTGGACAACCTGCGTAGGGGAGGGTCTGATTATACGGCCTCTTTGATCGGTGCTGCGGTACAGGCGGAGGAGATTCAGATTTGGACTGATATTGATGGGATGCACAACAATGATCCCCGTATCGTAAAGAATACATCGCCCATTGCGCACCTTTGTTTTGATGAAGCTGCTGAATTAGCGTACTTTGGAGCTAAAATATTGCATCCGCAGAGTGTATTTCCTGCACAGCGTTATAATGTGCCAGTCCGCTTGCTGAATACAATGGACCCTACTGCACATGGAACATTAATATCTAAAGGTGGTTCTGAAAAAGGAGTCATTCGTGCGATTGCAGCAAAGGATAGTATTACAGCAATACATATACATTCTTCAAGAATGTTGTTGGCTTATGGTTTTTTACGCAAAGTATTTGAGATATTTGAGCGTTACAAAACACCAATCGATATGATTACTACGTCGGAGGTAGCAGTTTCGTTGACAATCGATGATACAAGTAATCTTTTAGAGATTATTAAGGAAGTCGAACTTTTTGGTAAAGTAGGTGTCGATGAAGGGCAGACTATTGTTTGTGTCGTTGGGGATTTTGGAGCTAACACACACGGCTATGCGGCGCGTGTATTGGATGCGGTCAAACATTTGCCGGTCCGTATGATATCTTATGGAGGCTCGGATTACAATGTGTCTATATTATTGGATTCGAAACATAAGATTGAAGCATTACGCTCTTTACATAATAGGTTGTTTTAAATATTTAGAATAGAAATAGAAGGCATGTTTGGAAATAATGAATTATTAAATCTTTTCAGTGGGCAGGAGACACCATTTTATTATTACGATTTAAAGCTGTTGAAGCAGACATTACATGCGGCCAAAGTTGCAGCGGATAAGCGCGGCTTTCATGTACATTATGCATTGAAAGCGAATTTTAATAGCAAGGTACTTGCTGTGATTCAGGCTATGGGATTTGGTGCAGATTGTGTGAGCGGTAATGAGGTGCAAAGATCGATTGATACCGGTTTTGCTGCTGATAAAATTACATTTGCTGGTGTTGGTAAGTCGGATAAAGAGATTGTAACGGCGTTGAAACATCAAATTTTTGCCTTCAATGTGGAGTCTATTCAGGAATTGGAAGTGATTAATGAGTTGGCCGGACAACATGGTGAACGGGCTAATGTTTCGTTGCGGATTAATCCCAATGTAGACGCTAATACACATCATTATATCACGACTGGACTTGATGAAAATAAGTTTGGTGTTCCGAATTCCGAGTTAGAGAAGGCGGCAGCGGTAATCAAGACCTGTACGCACATTGACCTCGTGGGACTTCATTTTCATGTAGGGTCTCAGATTACGGACCTCAATGTTTTCAAAAGTCTCTGTGTGAAGGTCAACGAATGGAAAAATTGGTTTGAAGAACGTGGGACCTATATCCGGATAATTAATGTTGGAGGAGGTCTAGGTGTGGATTATAATAATCCGGACGGTAATCCAATAGCAGACTTTGAGGCTTATTTTGATGTGTTTGATAAGTTTTTAGAACGGAATGCACAACAAGAGGTACACTTTGAGTTAGGACGTGCTTTGGTGGCACAGTGTGGTACCTTGGTTAGCAAAGTATTGTACACAAAAAGCGGAGCAAAGAAAAACTTTTTGATCCTTGATGCAGGAATGACCGAGTTGATGCGTCCAGCGTTGTATCAAGCGTACCATAAGATAGAGCGAGTAGGGGAAAGTTCTACTGAAGAAGAACTTAATTATGATGTAGTGGGGCCAATCTGCGAAAGCTCGGATAGTTTCGGTAAGGAAGTGTTGCTCCCGGTGAGTAAACGCGGTGATTTGATTGCAATACGGACTACAGGTGCATACGGTGAAGTAATGGCTTCAAATTATAATCTGAGAGACGAGATACGCTATTTGTATTCTGAATAGGCTATATTTTTTTAAGGAAGCCTCGCTAGTATTTCTAACGAGGCTTTTTTTTATGCGAATACTTTCTTTGTTTTAGTGTATCGAAACGTTTTTTTATTCGTTATATATCTAGTGTATAAGATGAAAATATCTTGCTGTATAAAACATAAAAGTGGAATTATCCAAACAAAAGATGAGTTACAGTTGTATGTTAGCTAGGGATTGTTTTGAAGGGAGGTGCGATTGAGGTTTAAAAGAGATTAAAAATTAACAAACAATAAAAAACATGAAAAAAATATCTTCAGTATTAGTGTTGGCATTAGCCCTATTTGGAAGTTGCTCAAATCCATCTAAAGTAAAAGATACGGAGAAGCAAACGCATACCCAAGATGAAACTAAAACAGTGTCGGTAGAATTTGTAGGTGATATGACCATCAAGAAGGCAGAAGGAAAAGTCGCCCTTTATGCTGTGTCGGAAAATATCGCTGACGTTCCAGCGACATTAATCATGGAAGAAAAGATCGATCAGTCGAAGTTGCCATTTACGGTTACATTTAAACTACCAGCTAACCATGAGCAACTTATCAAGCCTGCTGTCAAAGAGGGAGAGCCAATTAAATATTATGTTTCTCTCGATTGGGACTCTAATGGTGATGGTCAGTCTGGGGCTGGAGATGTAGCAATTGATTATGATAAAAAATTCCCTAATGTGGTGATCGGAGAGACTACACAGGTTTTTGTCCGCGAATCAAAATAGGATAAGAGGTCGCGCTTGAGAAAACGAAGCGCACTAGAAACGTGTAAAATATTAGAAGAAATGTACGATGTAGCTATACAGGTATGTTTCTTTTTTTTTACCTAAATATGAGCAGTAAGGCAGGGGATACCATAGTGAAGTTGTGTAACTTTGAGAGCAGATTAATTATCCTTCATAAATTTATATATATATGCATACAAGAGAACTCAAAGTGTCAATAAAAGTTACCGTTCCGAAGAGTGTAATAGATAATACGGACGGCCCTTACTTTTATAATATTGGATTTGAAAAGGAAGAGTTCGTTGTAAAGAATGAAGTTGAAAACGGTGTTGAAGCTTGGTTTGAGGGGTTTGAGTTGATTTCTAGAAATGGTGAAGAGCTTCTTGAAGCTGTAGAGGAGGAACTGGTGACCGCAAAGCTACATTATACTGTTCTGGTAGAAGTAAAGGCCCAGTAGCCTCGCGAGATTGACCTGGACTATGTTTTTTTTGTAAAACTGTAGGGGTGGTCTCTTCTGTCTCCGATTTATCTTTGTGATACAGTAAATAGTAGAAGCGCGTGATGGCCCTAAGGTCATCAGGTTTTAATTTTGATGCAGATGAGCGAGATAATCAGTAATTTAAACGGTATCCTCCGAAGGATAGAGAGAGCATGTCAAGATTGCGGACGTGATGCTAATGAGGTGAAGTTGCTCTTGGCAACGAAAACAGTTCCAGCTGATCGTATTATAGAGGCACTACGAGCGGGGCAGACACTGATTGCTGAAAATAAGGTTCAGGAAATCAAAGAGAAATATGAAGAGCTACAATCGGTACCACATACCAGCCATTTTATCGGACACCTGCAGTCGAATAAGATAAAGGATATTTTGAAATATAATATCACTTGTATACAGTCTCTGGACCGATTGGATGTGGCTGAAAAACTTCAGCAAAGGCTGGAGTACGAAAACCGGAAGATTGAAGTGTTGATACAGGTGAATACTTCTGGCGAACAAAGTAAGTTCGGAACACATCCTGACCAAGCGGTCAATTTGGTGCGGGAAGTGGCCCAGTTTAAAAATATTGAAATCAAAGGCTTGATGACGATCGGTTTGTTCAGCGCAGAAACAGAAAAGGTAAGACCTTGCTTTCAATTGCTGAAAAGTATACAACAGGAAGTATTAACACAGAATATTGCGGATGTGTCTATGAAAGAACTATCTATGGGAATGAGTGGGGATTTGGAAACTGCGATTCAAGAAGGGGCTACAATTGTACGGGTGGGGACTGCCATCTTTGGGCAGCGTATTTATGCGGATAGCTACTACTGGGACGAGACCAAGGCCTAAGCACTGTTCTTTAGGATTTTTCTATCTGTTGCCTTTTTTTTGAAATTAAAACAACTGCCCAAAACAGAAAAAGGGTCACTATGGTTGCTATCAAACTTGTCGTAAAAATCGCATTGATGTTTACTCCAGGGTTTAATATAAATAGCGAAGAAAAAGCGACTATAAAATAAAGTATACCAGATAGAACGGTTTTCATATTATATAATTTATTCTTGTTTAGAATATTCTTAAGCCTGTTTTTTTACATAGATGTATACGTCGTAGACTTAATTAGGTTGTGTTTTCTAAATCCTGTCAAACTAATTACTCCTATAACGTGATTTTCTGGAAATCGCGACAAATTACGGTAAAATTTTATGGAGATATTTACGGGTTTCCGTAAAGAATGTAGAAGAGATATATGCGTGTAGATGAGGTATGGAAAGGCCATCTACACGCATTTTTTGTATAGTTTAGATAGCCTCAGCTTTTTCTACGCTCTCTTCGAGATATTTTTCTAAACTGTCATCCATTTCGTCCATCCAGGCGGTATGATGAGGGATAGCTTGTGTGCCATCCATTACAGATTTATATACTTGATCACGATAGTTCAAAATGTTGTTTTCTTTGTCCTTAAGCCAGCTTTTGAACATAGCAGAAACTTTATCCACATTGAAGTCGGGATAGTCAGTCAGCCCTATGAGCTCCTTGATATAGTCCGTTTGAAAATCAACATGTTCGGCTCCTGTGTTAGTTTGCTCTTCATAATCCATCCATTTTTTGATGTCTTCTGTACGGCTTTCTTTTTCTGGAATAGAAATTCGGCCCAGCATATAGTCGCGGGCAAACCAGGCCTGCGTGTCAAACATGTTAAAGGTGTAATATTGATCCTGCATACCCAAATAAAGTAGGCGTTCATTATGATTGAATACCACGCCTTTGTAAAGGTCGTCTGGATAAAGTCTGTTTTTTGTTTTTAATCTCAGGTTATCCGGTAAAAAGGGGAATTTATGTTGATAGCCTGTACACAGGATAACGGCGTCAAACTCTTCGGAAGAACCATCTTTAAAGCAGGCTTTAGAACCTTCAAAATGTGTCACAAGAGATTTCTCTTTGATTCCTGCTGGCCAATTACAGCCTATAGGATTACTACGATAGGCTATAGTTACCGATTGGCTCCCATGTTTATAACATTGTACACCAATGTCTTCAGCTGAGTAGCTGCTTCCTATTAACAGTAAACGTTGATCCTTGAATTGATCTGCACCTCTAAAATCGTGAGCGTGCATTACTGCTCCCGGGAAATCTTCAATTCCTTCAAAATAAGGGAAATTTGGGGTAGAGAAATGACCTGTACCTACTACCAGATAGTCGAAGTATTCTTCGAAAGTCCGATTGTCCTTTAAGCTATCAAAAATTACCCGAAACTGCTGCTTGTCTTCGATATAATCGACCCATCTAGCTACCGTATTGAATTGTATGTAGTCACGGGCATTACTTTGATTGATTCTGCCTTGTATATAATCAAAGAGAACTTCTCTAGGAGGGTAAGAAGATATAGGTTGGCCGAAGTGTTCGGAAAATGTATAGTCTGCAAACTCTAGACATTCCTTAGGACCGTTAGACCATAGGTACTTATACATACTTCCATGGAGGGGTTCGCCGTATTTTCCTACCCCAGTACGCCAGGTGTAGTTCCACATACCGCCCCAATTATCTTGCTTTTCATAACATTTAATTTCTGGGATGGGATTACCTTTTTTCTGTTCCGATTCAAATGCTCGTAGCATAGCTAGCCCACTCGGGCCGGCGCCAATAATACCAACTTTAAAATTTGTCATATAATACTATTAATAATAAAAATTTAAGTCATCTCATTAGAGACAACCCTGTTTAATTCTTTATGAAAACGAATCTTTAGATTCAAGACCGTACCCAATAAATAATGGGACGTAATAGAAGAAATTTTTTAAATTTCTTATCAGATGGCAATGCCAAATAGAAAGGAAAAATTAGGTTTTACCACATGGTAAACTCATTGAATACTATTGTACAAATCTATCTAATAATAGGGTTGTTTTTCCTTCAAAAAACACAATATACGGAAAATTAGGGAATTATGCAAGTTTAGGCAGGAGGGAGATGGGCAAAAAAGAGTAGCTTGGCTTGAAAAAAGTCTTTTTTGACTTAGGTCAATGTCTAGCTTTCAGTGCTCTCATACCTTTGTCCGCAAATGAAAATTAAAATATAAGTTTATATGAAGAATGTTTTACAAGCGGAACAAAAACTTGGGTTTTATCAGGCTATTGTTCCAATAATTATTTCTGTTTTTTGCGTCTATTTGACGATAGGTATGATCTTGGGTGTTATCCCTGGATTTGTGCAGGAGACACTGGGGCTCGATAGCATAATCGTTGGAGTAGTCATTGGTTTACAGTTCCTATCAACATTATTGACACGTGCCTACTCAGGAAAGATGACTGATACCAAAGGAGCCAAAGCGAGTAATATGCTGGGTGTTTTTGTAGCTATTATCGCTGGAGTAGCCTATATTTTAGCTATTTCGCTTCAGGATGTGCCTATAGTCTCTATTGGCTTCTTGATGATAGCGCGCATCATTCATGGGGTAGGGGAGAGTTTTTTGATTACCGGGGCATTGAGCTGGGGAATAGGACTGGTCGGACCTGCAAACTCGGGCAAAGTGATGACCTGGAATGGAATTGCTATGTATGCTGGTATAGCGTTGGGGGCACCATTAGGTATTTTTATGGGAAAGAATTATGAACTTCTCTTGGTCTTTTTATTGATTGTATTACTGCCTGTCATCAGTTGGCTGGCTACGCTGCGACTACCTCGATTACAGGTCGAAAAAGTCATCGTTAGGATGCCTTTCTATAAAGTGATAGGTGCGGTTTCTGGAGAAGGAATGAGCCTCGCTTTCTCTTCGATGGCATTTGGTTGTATTGCCTCATTCATTGCTCTTTTTTTTATACACAAAGAGTGGGGAGATGCCTCATTTGCATTCTTGACATTTGGTGTCTGTTACGTATTGACTCGTATTTTCTTCGCGTCTTTTCCTGACCGTTTTGGAGGTTATAAGATTGCACTCCTGTCGCTTTTGGTAGAAATGGTGGGGCAAGTGTTGATTTGGACAGCTTCGTCAGAATTGATGGCTATTATTGGGTGTGGATTGACCGGAATAGGATTTTCATTAGTTTTTCCTGCACTGGGGGTATTGGCATTGCAACGGGTACAACCTCAGATGCGTGGCACTGCGCTAGGGGCGTACGTTGCTTTCGTTGATTTGTCCTTAGGTCTGGCTGGACCTCTAGCGGGGATGGTGGCAGGCTGGTTTGACTATCAGGCGGTCTATTTATTTGGAACTATCAGCTGTTTATTAGCAATTGTGCTGTTATTGATCAATAAGAGAAGAAGTACTGGACGGGCTGAAAGAGATGATATGTTAATTTAGATGCTGGTGTAGGGGATTATTGCGATTAGTTAACGTATTTTTATTAGTAGATTTGTGCAACACAGGTTTACAATATCAATGACAGAATTATTAGCATCTTATATCAGAGACAAAATAAACGTGACAGATGAAGAGTTGCAGACGATATTGTCTTATTTTAAGTTCATCAAACTAAAGAAAAACGAGGTGCTGCTCTCGCATGGGGAGGCTAGTCAAAGAACGTTCTTCGTAAATAAAGGTTGTATCCGAATATTTTTTATCAATAGTGATGGACAAGAGTCTACACGTTACTTTGCTTTTGAAAATCAGTTTGCTACAGCCTTAGTCAGTTTCATTACTTCAGATCCTTCAGAAGAGCTTATACAAGCAGTAGAGCCTTCTGAGGTCTTTTATATTACACATAAGAACTTTTTCTATTTATTGGATACGATACCACAATGGGGCAAATTTTATAGGATTTATTTAGAGAAGGCTTATGTAAATAATACGAATAGATTGATGTCATTTTTAACTCAAGATGCCATTGAGCGATATCGTTTGTTATTAGCTGAGAATCCAGTAGTCGTACGGAGGCTTTCCAATAAAATGGTGGCTTCTTTTCTGAATATATCACAAGAAACACTGAGTCGATTGAAACCGAAGGTATAGGTTTTTATAGAAGCTATATTCCCTTGAACCTATTTACGGTCCAAGGGAAAGCGTATTCTCACTTTTCTATCAATTCAAAAACACGTTCATTCTTCAAGATAAGCAGTCCATGTTTGTCACCACTTATACCTTCAGCGAGCGTGTAGGTATAGGTTGGTCGATTATCCTTCATCACTGTTGGAAGAAATTTAAACTGCATGTTGGGATGTTCTAAACAAAGTGCATCCGCAGCTTCGATAATATGTGTGGATATAATGAAATTACTAGAAGTATGGCGGGCAAAAGCACTGGATACTGCTGTTGTAGCTTCTAATGCATCTTTTACATTAGTACCTTTAAACAGTTCATCGAAAATAACCAGTAGTTTTTTTCGAGAGGCAACTTCCTCGGCTATCATCTTAACTCTTTTTACTTCAGCATAAAAATGACTATACCCCTTGGATAGGTTATCTGGGACGTTTATAGAGGTGAAGAGACCTTCTTTGACGGAGAGCGTTAGCGATTGTGCCGCTACGGGGAGGCCGACATGGCTCAGGTAGAGCGATGAAGCTACCGCTTTCATAAAAGTAGACTTACCAGCCATATTTGCTCCTGTCAGAAAAAGCACGGTGCTATCATCTGAAAGAGTAAGATTATTGCTTATGGCATCTTTTAAAGCAGGATGTCGTAGCTTTTCCACTTTGTAAATGGATTTGTAGTCTACAGTGAAATCGGCAAAGCATAGTTTTCGCTCTCTTATTACTTCTCTAATCCCAAAGATGACATCAAGTTCATCAATCAGTGCGATTACAGGTTTCAATCCATCGCTAGATATTTGGCTAAGTGTATAATGGACAGAGCTTACATCTTTAATTGAATTTGCAATGTCTAGTGAGCATAGTGATTTGATATTGACATTCTCTAGTTGTTTGGCAATATATTCTATACGTTGGCATGATTGTCCGTAGGCATCCTTATTCTCTGGCTGATACAGTTTCGTGATGAAAGTATCCAGGTCTTTGAGGATCGATAGCGTAGCCTTAAGACTAGAAGAGAATATATCCCATTCTCTATCTATACCTATCAGTTGCTTTATCTTCTTTAAGAATAAGTTACCTAGACTACTCATATAGTTTGTAGCGATAGGTTGCCGTAAGTATAGGTCTGCTTTTTTTAAATTTTCCAGATTGATTGGAAAATCAGCAGGATATGCCGTCAGTTCTTTAATCAGCCTTTGTCTATCTTGGATTGGTGCAATTTCTGTGAAAGGTGTTCTCAGCCAACGTTCAAGTAGTTTTTCACCCCGTGTCGTTTTCGTCCGATTATAGAGTTGAAAGAGAGACCCTTTTTTAAACTTACCAAATACATTCAGGTCTTCTAGCGTTTGATTGTCCGTATGAAATTTTTTCATTTAAATGTTATCTAAGCTAATATTTCTAATATCTTTTCATTCTCTATGATGACCATGCCATGTCTATCTTCGCTGACTCCTTTTTCTAAGATATAAGTATATACGGGTTTGTCATTTTCCAATATTGTCGGGAGATATGTAAAGTGGATATTGTTTAGATGGGAAAGTTCGTCAGCAACTTCAGTAATATGTGTTGATATGAGGAAAAAACTATCCGTTTTCTGAGCAAATGATTTTAATAGCTCCAAAGTACCGTCATAGGCATCTTTGACATTTGTACCCCTAAACAATTCATCGAAAAATACATATAGCTTCTTCTTGTTGGCTAATTCTACAGCGACTCTTTTTACACGTAGTACTTCTGCGTAAAAATGGCTATAACCAGAGCTGATGTTGTCAGCTAAGTTGATGGTGGTGAATAATCCATCCTTAACCTTAAATCTCATGTGGTTGGTTGGTGTCGGAAAACCTAAATGCGCCAGATATAAACTGATGCCCAAGCTTTTCATAAAGGTTGATTTACCGGCCATATTTGCACCAGTTAAGAAGAGGATATGTTCTTTACGACGTAGTAATAGTTTGTTTGATACGGCATTATGTACCAATGGATGATAAAGTCCATCGATATCCAGCTCGGTGTCGTCATCATCCTCTAAGATGATTGGTAGGGCAAGGTTTTTATCGAGAGCAACCTGTGCCACAGCTATAAGAGCATCTAGTTTATAAGTGGCTTTCATAAATTCTAAGATGGCATCTTTGTCATTGAAACGACAGCATTGATCTATTTGATGAATATTTTTATCCGTTATTTGCACACTTTTTTCGGAAGCTAAAAAATCCTTCCAGAAGGTCGTCTGCGTTATTTTTAATATGCTTTGTTCAAAGGTAATCCACGAATCATTTTTATTAGCAGTAGGTATATTGGCGGCAAATACGATGAATGCTTGTATGACTCTTTGTAATGCGGAAACACCATTTTTTGTATGTAAAATCTGCGCATCTACTTTTAGTAGATAGCGCAATTTTGCTTTTAGACTTTTTTTGGAATTTTGAATCTGACTTCGGCTGTCGGTTTCGGACAGATATTGTTCAATGTCGCTAAAATCAAGGGATGTAAAGGGAAAATCTAATGCGGGTATATCCATTAGCAAACGTAGAATGTCAACACGATCCTGTATCTCTTCTTTATTGTTCATAGGATATTGAAGCATTGCAATAAGCTGCTCTTCTCCACCTCTAGTCACTGTTTGATTAAAAAAGCTACATATGGAAGCATTTTTCCCTTTTGAGAAAATAATCAGATCGTCTAAAGTCTGTTGATCAATAAATAATGCCATCTTATCTTCCCTTCCGTCTTAATAAAAGAATTGAACCGCTGAGTAGGAGTAGCAAAGCTATTCCCCAGACGAGAATAACTTTAGCGACCTGCCAAGTATCCTTACTTATGGAGTATGTTGTGTCCTTATAAGGAATAGCACGGGTATCTATAGGTAGCTCACCGTCTGTAAACCAATGAAATACTCCGGTTAATAGACTGAAACTTGCAGACTTTATGCCCTCTCTTCCCGAATTGAGTTCAAAGTTGCTCAACCAATCGGCATCGGACGATACCAGTATCTTTTGCTCTTTGTCTCCCGATATATTACGCCTTAACGCTAAGACTGTGGAGTAAGCTCCTTTAGTTTCGGATAATGGATCAAAAGTTACGGAGTCATCAACAAAATTGGTAGTTTGAAATTCAACCCAGCTGTTTAAAGAGTCTGTTTTAAATAGGGGAATGATGTTAAAATCCGTTTTGGCTTTCACAAAAATAGGACCTGCACCAGACAATGGTAATTGGTATTTCCGCTTTTCTATTGCCGAGAAATAGTAGTTTATATCCGCAGCGCCTGGCGAGAGTTCCATAAGCAATAAATCCGGGGAAAAAAGGCTGTCCGGTTGCACCAATAAGCCTTCCTGAATCTCTAAACCTAGCGAGGCAAGTATTGGGTTGGTATAGTGCTGTACACCAGGTTCTGTCGCAATAATCATGTTTCCTCCTTTTTGAATGTACTCATTAAGATGTAGGAGATGCTTCGGAGATAACGCTTGTCTTGGCTCAGCGATAATAAGGATTTTAACCTCCTCTGCTATAGGTTGGTCTAAAGATATCGACTTGAAATTAAAGCCTTGATTAATCAGGGAGTAACGAAAAGTCTTAGCTTCCGTAAAGCGATTATAGCCTCTATCGTTGATTGCAGAGACGTCCCTTTCGTTATGGCCATTTACGAATGCAACAGTAGGAAGCTGTTCTATAGATAACCTTTTCAATGCTGCAGATATTTCGGCTTCAGAAGGGTGACGCTGCATATCGTCAAAGAAGCGAAGAAATGTTTTCTTGCCACTTTCAGTTTCTAAGAGCCTAACCGTCCGGTATTTCTCACCTTTCAGATCGATGTCCTTAGGGATATCATTTACACTAAGAATTGGAAACTTGAAATCATTGAGCTTAACTAAGCTATCCTTGGCCTTCTCTGGACCTAATTCT
>JBEBQJ010000082.1:0-20930 GCA_040395455.1 Sphingobacterium yanglingense
TTATTGTCCTATGACCACTTTTGCAAAACGGATTACTTTGTCATTTAAGAAGTATCCTTTTTCTACGGTGTCTATTACTTTGTTTTTAAGATCTTCGGAAGGTGCAGGGATGCTTGTGATTGCTTCTTGGAAATCAGCATCAAAGGGTTGTCCTGTTGTTTCCATTTCTTTGAGACCTTCGTTCTCAAGAAGTTTCTTGAATTTATTGTTGACAAGTTCTATCCCTTGTTTGATGGCTTCTACATCCTGGGCATTGGCCATTGCAGCAAGTGCTCTGTCAAAATCGTCTAATACAGGTAATAACTTTGAGATTACACCTTGACCTGCAGTTTGTATCAATTCTACACGCTCTTTAGAAGTTCTCTTTTTATAATTGTCAAACTCCGCAAATAAACGAGCATATTTATCGTTCGCTTCTGCCAATTGGTTCGTTAAAGATTCTTCTATAGATAATTCTTCAGCCTCATTTTGGACCGCATTATCCTGTGCTAAGTTTTCTTCGTCTTGAATATGTTCTTGTTCGTTCATCATCCACCTAGTTTTTATTTGCTTCAATAGCTGCCGTAGCGTATTCAAAAAATTTGCCATTATAAAAATATCCGACACCTTGTCAGTATTTTGTAGCAAATACATGCAAAGTGTCGGATTATATTTTGTTTTGTCAGTTGTTTTAAATGCTTACATTGTCATGCATAGCACCATCTTCCGTTTTAATAATTCGTGCAGGCATATTACGAATGATTTGATAATCATGTGTAGCCATAAGTACGGCTGTGCCGGAAGATGCAATATCACGCAATAAAAGGACAATTTCTTCGGAAGTGGCAGGGTCAAGATTACCTGTTGGCTCATCGGCTAAGATGATTTCTGGGTCGTTGAGGAGAGCACGTGCTATAACTACACGTTGTTGTTCTCCACCAGATAGCTCATGTGGCATTTTTTTAAGCTTAGAGCGAAGGCCTACTTTTTCCAATACATCGAGCATTCTGTTTTGTATCAGTCCTTTGTCTGTCCAGCCTGTTGCTTTTAGAGCGAATTCTAGATTTTTTTCTATGGTTCGATCGTTCAACAAATGGAAGTCCTGGAAAACTATCCCTAATTTACGTCTTAGGAAAGGAACTTCGGATTCTCGCAGTTTCTTAAGGTCAAAGCCAGCAACTAATCCTTCTCCATTAGAAATGTAAAGGTCACCATAGATGATTTTTAGTAAACTACTTTTTCCTGTTCCGGACTGACCTATTAGGTAGAGAAATTCTCCTTGTGCGATTTCTAGGTTAACATTGGATAGAACCAAATGCTTTTGTTGGTATATATCTACGTTTCTTAGTCTTATTACAGTATTTTGTGCCATCATCAAAGTTCAATTTTCTTAATTTGACCAAAGGGTAGCTCGTTGACAATTTGCATAATCTGATCGGCCTTTTCGCCCAACCCAATCTTGTCTAAAGATTTGTCTGGTCTATCTACTCGGAAATACGCTAGTAAAGTAAACGAATCGTCTCGCAATTGGACATAGTCTGGGATTTTAGCGACACCTTTTACTTTTATTACATACATAAAACAAAGTTAATTTTTTTTTTCAAATTAAAGAATTATTGGTGCTGAGCCAAAAAATCTATCGTGTTTATACCGTCTGCATAGTCGTCTAGTGCAGGCTGCTGGCTCTTGCCCAAAGGGAAGTTAGGGGAAGTAATCTGTAAGTTTTGCTGAGAAACGACACACTGAATACCTTCCTTTTGATTGTCCAGCTTAGACTCCAATTCTTTGATGTCAGTGTATTCTTCATAGAATACTACCGCTAATGGAGAAGATAGATTACTGTCTTCTTTTAATAATAAGAAACCATTGTCATAATGCTTGTCTCTGTTGATTAAATAAATAGATTTATTATAATCGTAATTGTTGTTGTATTTGAAATGATCTCTTATCGTACTGAATTGTTCTATTGCTTCAAAAAAGGTCGAGACAGGGTAGTCTTTCGGAAAATATAGTTTGGATACTGATCGACAGCCTAATCCAAAATAATTGAAAATATCATGTCCGAGACCAATAAGTTCTTCTGTGCTTTCATTGCCTGTCAAGACAGCAACAGAATTTCTATTTTTTCGGATAATATGCGGTTTCTGGCCAAAATAGTATTCAAAATAACGTGCTGAATTATTGGAACCTGTGGCAATAATAAGATCGAAATTCGTTAGTTTCTCCACCAGAGTTATCTTTTCGGCAAATAAAGGTTCTATTTGAATCAATCGTTCAATTACGAACCGGGTCAGGCCTGCATCGTCTGATGATACTTTGATCTTTACATTGAAGCCCATGATTGCACTACATAGTATATCATGGAAACCGACGAGTGGTAGATTGCCTGCTAATACAAGGCCAACCGTTTTTTTGCTATCTTCGGCAGGATATGGAGCAATCCAGGAACTTAGTTTTTCCAAGGTAAGATTATTGCCTATGGCCTGCATCTGAAGAAGGACATTGTCCATCGTGTACCATGGGTTCTTGTGGTGTAATTGTGCTACTAATTGTGTTGTCTCTTCATTCTGTGTAGACAACCATTCTCCTAATTTAGCAAAGGCTGCTATCCGTTCTTGCTTTGTCAAAATATATTATTTAGAATCGTTCTGATAAATTTTTGATTTATCTTTGTAATGTCAAATAATTGGATAAACGACTAAAGTTATATACTTTTTTTGTGCTAGTTATAAATCCAATATTTACCTTTGGCGTACAAAATTAGTTTATTTATTATAATTGTGAGGTTATAAATGGCGATAAAAATTACAGATGAATGTATTAATTGCGGCGCATGTGAACCAGAATGCCCCAATAATGCGATATATGATGCGGGTGTGCCTTGGAAATTTGCTGATGGCACGGCCTTGGATGGTGTAATAGACTTCGGAGATGGGGTGACAATTGATGCAGGAGCATCACAAGATGCTATTTCAGATGAGGTATATTATATCGTGTCTGATAAGTGTACCGAATGTGTTGGTTTTCATGATGAACCTCAATGTGCGGCTGTATGTCCGGTAGACTGTTGTGTGGAGGATGAAGATGTAGTTGAATCGGAAGAAGAACTGTTGGCGAAAAAAGCGTGGCTACACGCTGAATAGTCATATAGAATAGTAAAGATTTATTGAAGGCACGACTATGCAGTCGTGCTTTTTTGTTTGCTTTATACTTAAAAAGTGTTTGCTAAACCTACCTATTTTTTTATTTTTGCTGTAATCATAAATTATGTAATCTTAAAATCAGTAATAGATGTCAAAAAAGAAGGTAGGTTTTGTAACGCTAGTTACAATTACTATTGCAATAATTATAACCCTTTTCTACGAGTTTGATTTATTTGGAGTTTCGCCAGGGGTGATGAAGGGAGTCCGCTGGTTGACAGCCCTAGTGTTGGTTTTAAATGCTTTGGTGAGAAAGAATTTGACCACTTGGATTATGACCTGTTTAATATTGGGAGTCTTTGTGGGATTAGATTTTCCTGACCTAGCTATAGCTATGCATCCACTGAGTCAAGGATTTATTAAATTGGTGAAGACGATTGTAGGACCGATTCTATTTGCAACTTTGGTATTTGGTATTGCTGGGCATTCTGATTTAAAATCTGTGGGACGTATGGCATGGAAATCCATGTTGTACTTTTTCTGTGCGACGACCTGTGCTATATTTATCGGTCTAGCAGTTATCAATATTACGAAGGCAGGAGTAGGAGTAGACATAGAGCATATGCCGCATGAAGAATTGCCTACAACTTCTGCTGTAAGTATCGCTGATCAAAAGGTCTTAGACCACATTGCTAAGGAGGTACATGGGGTTTATAAATTTAATGCCTTCATCCGAGATACCTTTCCCGAAAATATTGTGAAATCAGTATACGAGAACAAAGTGTTACAGATTGTTATCTTCGGTGTTTTGTTCGGGATTGGATTGGCAATGGTCCCTGAAAAGAAACGAAAGCCTTTAGTCGATTTTACGGAGAGTCTGTCGGAGGCTATGTTCAAGTTTACAAATCTTGTTATGCTTTTTGCTCCGATTGGTGTTGGAGCGGCGATGGCCTATACCGTGGGGCATTTGGGGGTTGATATCTTAAAGAATCTCTTTATGTTGTTGATGAGTCTTTATATTGCTTTAATTGCTTTCTTGTTGCTTGTGCTATTCCCTGTTGCATTATACTTGAAAGTCCCAGTAAAACAATTTATAAATGCCATCAAAGAGCCGGTATCTATTGCGTTTGCGACAACAAGTTCTGATGCGGCTTTGCCAAAGGCGATGGAAAATATGGAAAAATTTGGGGTTCCACGTAAAATTGTGTCATTTGTTATCCCGACAGGATATAGTTTTAATTTAGATGGGACATCGCTTTACTTGTCGTTGGCCTCTATATTTGTTGCTCAAGCTGCCGGAATTGAGTTGAGTATAGGGCAGCAGCTATTGATTGCTTTTACATTGATGATAACTTCAAAGGGGGTTGCTGCTGTGCCCAGGGCATCTTTGATTGTTCTTATAGCTACAGCAGACCAATTTGGTCTACCTACATTTGTTATCGCTGCGATTCTTGGGATTGACGAACTGATGGATATGGCGCGCACTTCAGTAAATGTGATTGGCAACTGTTTGGCTACGGTTGTGGTCGCTAAATGGGAAGGTGAGTTTGACGAGTCAGCAGCAGAAAATCCCAATTTTCTGGAAGTAGAAAAATAGCATTATGCTATAAATTAGGAGAAACCGTCAAATTGTTATGTATGATAATGATTTGACGGTTTTTTATTGATGAAACTTAAACTTGTTTGGTTTTTGGTTAATTTACTTTCAATACAGAAGTGTTTTTTATATCTTTCTAAAATGAAAAAATACTTTTCTTATCACATAATGCTAGTTTTTGTGTTTTCTGTACTTTTTGTCACAATAGTCAGAGCGCAGGATTTTTCGACCCTGGAGGAACAATTTTCGAAGTCTTCTATATTACCTAAGCATCATTTTGGTTTTAGCCTTTATGATTTGGATAGTAATAAATTTGTGTTTGGAAAGCAAGAAGACCAGCATTTTATTCCAGCCTCTAATACGAAGGTATTCACATTATTTACCTCGTTAAAGACAATAGGAGATTCTATTCCAGGTCTTCAATACGTGGAGCGCGGCGATTCTCTTATTTTTTGGGGGACAGGAGATCCAACATTTTTACATCCAAAGCTAGATTCTAGAAGAGTGTATGATTTTTTGTGTTCTTCCGATAAAAAGCTTTTCTATGTTGCCCAATTCTCGGCTGAACCTGCTTACCGGGAGGGGTGGGCAATTGAAGACTATGCCTATGATTATCAACCGGAAATAAGTAGCTTTCCAATCTACGGGAATTTAGTTCGATTCAGGGCAAGCGGGAAAGGTGTTGTCGCTACTCCAAGTTATTTTGAACGCAATATTAGTATAAGTGAAAGATTAAGTAAGTCCTTCTCAGTGAAAAGGGACTTGAATTCGAATCGGTTTGAGATGAGCTCTGTTCATGTCCCGTCTGGTTATCGTACTAGCAAGCCCTTTATCTGGTCGGATAGTCTGCTTGTGCAGTTACTTCAGGATACATTGCATAGAGAGGTACAGGCACTAATAAACTATAAGAAACCAATAGATATTCAGACGCTATATTCCGTTCCCCGTAATTATGTTTTACGAGAGATGATGTTGCCTAGCGATAATTTTTTGGCAGAACATCTTACTATGGTTGCTTCTGATATTCGTTATCAGGGATTCTATACGGACTCCCTACGTTCTGAGTTTCATGAATCTTATTATGGCAAGTTTTTGGATACCATCGAACTACGGGATGGAAGCGGATTATCTGTATATAATAGGGTGTCTCCTAGAAGTCTTATCCAGGTCTTGTTAGAAATTAAGGAGTTGATTCCAGACGAAAATAAACGTTATCTCTATTTTCCTGCTGGTGGTGTTGATGGTACATTGAGAAATGCGTATGCATTGGATCAGGGAGTCCCTTTTGTGTGGGCCAAAACAGGTACAATACATGCCGTACATTGTCAGTCTGGATATTTAGTCACTAGAACAGGAAGACGTTACGCTTTTTCTTTTTTAAATAATAACTTTATGACAAGTACTTCTAATATTAGAAAAGAGATGGTGCGTATCATGACCTTTATTCGACAGAATTATTAATATGTCTTAACAATTGGTATATTCGCTATTCATTTTTTAATATGCAAGATTTCAAAAAGAATGACAAGAAATTGATTCGATCCTGGGCAATGTTCGATTGGGCGAATTCGGCTTATAATCTTGTTATCACTTCTACCATATTTCCAATATATTATATTGCTATTACAACATCTAACTCGGGAGAGAGGGATTCGGTTAGCTTTTTTGGATTTGAAGTTATTAATACCGTTCTTTCTAATTATGCGCTGGGGTTTGCCTACCTTGTAATGGTATTTGCTCTCCCGTTTTTGTCAGCTTACGCTGATGCTAACGGAAAGAAGATGCAGGTGATGAAAACTTTTACCTACATCGGAGCTGTTGCTTGTATGGGGTTGTTCTTTTTTAAATCGGATACACTAGAACTTGGTATTATCTGTTTTACATTGGCAGCTATGGGCTACATAGGTGGGGTGGCTGTTAATAATTCCTACTTGCCTGTCATCGCAACACCTGATCAACAGGATAATGTGAGTGCTAAGGGATTTGCTTATGGATATGTAGGCTGTGTCACTATACAGCTGGTTTGTTTTGTCTTTGTGTTGAAACCGGAATGGTTTGGTATTCTAGATAAGTCTTTCCCCGCTCGTTTGTCATTTTTGTTGGTTGGGATTTGGTGGTTAGGGTTTTCAATGATTCCCTTTCGGATACTGCCTAATAATCTTCCATCGGAACATGCGGTTGGGAAGTCTCTCTTTTCTAGAGTGCGATCAGAATTTGCAAGTGTATGGCAACAGATTCGTGAGAATAAAGCTGTAAAACGTTTTTTACCGGCTTATTTTTTTAATTCAGTAGGTGTGCAGACGATTATGGTCGTTGCGACGATGTTTGGGCAAAAAGAACTTAATTTACAGCAAGAGTCTCTCATTATCACTATTATTTTGATTCAGCTGGTCGCTATTTTAGGCGCTTATGTAATGTCTTATTTAGCAAAGCAATTTGGTAATATCAAAGTCTTAATGTTGGTTACATTACTGTGGTCGGGAATCTGTATTTCGGCTTATTATCTGAATACTGCTATGCAGTTTTATGGGCTGGCATTTATGGTAGGGTTGTTGATGGGGGGGATACAATCACTTTCTCGTTCGACGTATTCAAAACTTCTGCCTCAGGATATGGAAGATACAACATCTTTTTTTAGCTTTTACGATATCACCGAAAAACTGGCGATAGTAGTTGGTCTTTTTGTCTTCGGTTTTATTGAACAGATAACGCATAATATACGGTATTCGGCTTTGTCATTGTCTGTTTTCTTTGTCTTGGGATTTGTGTTATTGATTAGGGCATTGAGGTATAATTCATATTTAAAACAAGTATCCAATGGATAAGAAAGTAGAGTTGTTTGTCCCTTGTTTTATTGATCAGTTGTACCCGCAGGTGGCGTTTAATACGGTACAATTGTTAGAACATGCAGGATGTGAGGTGCTGTATAATAGTGAACAGACCTGTTGTGGACAGCCAGCGTACAATGCTGGTTTTTGGGATCAAGCTAAGGAAGTGGGAAGTAGTTTTTTGAGTAAGTTTTCGGAAGAGAATTATATTGTGGCGCCTTCAGCTTCTTGTGTGGGTATGGTGAAAGAAGGATATAATGATCTTTTTACGAATACAACGGAGCACAATCGCTGTAGAAATATACAACGACATGTATACGAAATTTCCGATTTTTTAGTTAATGTGATTAAAAGGGACTATTTTGGTGCTGAATTAGTTGGGACGGCGGTGTATCATGATTCCTGTTCCGCATTACGCGAGTGTGGTATCAAAGACGAACCTAGAAAATTATTATCGCAAGTTGGAGGGTTGGAACTGGTTGAGATGAAAGGGCAAGAGGTGTGTTGTGGGTTCGGAGGGACTTTCTCGGTAAAGTTTGAAGGGATTTCGTCCGCCATGGCAGAACAAAAAGTGCAAAATGCCCAGGCTGTAAATGCAGATTATATTATATCCACGGATTCATCCTGTCTATTGCAGCTGCAGGCTTATATTGATAAACATCATATTCCGATTAAAACAATGCATCTGGTAGATGTCTTGACCTCGGGATGGGCAAATATATAAATCTAAACATACTAAAATGAATTCAAGAAGAGACTTTATCAAGACATTGGGCTTGGCCACCGCTGGTTTGGCTATTGCACCTAATTTGGATGTCTTCGCAGGTAAAAAGAAATGGTTTGAAATTTCACTGGCAGAGTGGTCTCTGCATCGTACAATTAGAAAAGGAGATCTTAAAAATATTGATTTTCCAGAATTGGCAGCTAAGAAATTTGGCATTTATGGTGTGGAGTACGTCAATCAGTTCTTTAAAGACAAGGCGAATGATATGACTTATTTGAAGGACTTGAAAGATAGAGCAAAAAGCAACGGTGTGACCAACGTCTTGATTATGGTAGATGGTGAAGGGGAGTTGGCTGGAGCAGATGAAAGTAAGCGTAAGCAAGCGGTCGAAAACCATTATAAATGGATTGATGCAGCACACTTTTTAGGCTGTAAATCTATACGTGTCAATGCCGCAGGTAAGGGGTCTAAGGAGGAAATGAAAGGGCGAATGGTTGAGAGTTTATCTACACTAGCGGATTATGGTAAAAAGGCGAAAATCAATGTTGTTGTAGAAAATCATGGTGGAACTTCTTCATTAGGGGACTGGTTGTCAGATGTACTGAAGACTGTCGGTAAGAAAAATTGTGGTTCTTTACCAGATTTTGGTAATTTTTATGAGTATGACCGCTATCAAGGTGTAACTGAACTAATGCCTTTTGCAAAAGGAGTGAGCGCTAAGTCTAATGTTTTCGATGAGCATGGAAATGAAGCTGTAATTGATTATGCTAAAATGATGGAAATCGTTAAAAAGGCAGGTTACAAAGGGTTTGTAGGAATTGAATACGAAGGAAAGGTGCTTAGTGAGATTGACGGTATTTTAGCGACAAAAGCTTTATTAGAGCGTTTTCAATAAGCTATGTTTCGAAATTGTTCTTTATTCTTTTGTCTGTTGATGATTTGTTCTTCTGGCTATGCACAGAATAACTCAAAAATGGCTGTTTGGCAAGATAGTTTATTGAGTCTTGGCACGCGGATGTTTGGGGAAGTTGCAGAAACAGAACGTATAGAAAGCAATTTTACTTTTGTGAAGACTTTGGTTTCTGCCCTAAAGGAACCAAATTCTTTTTATTTTGATTTTGCAAAGCTAAAGATGGTTTCCATTCTTAATGCTCCAGATAAATCATTTCGTATTATAAGCTGGAATCTTCCCTTACAGGATGGTTCCTATCTGTATTACGGTACTATACAGCATAGATCAGGGACTATCAAGCTGACTCCGTTGCTTGATAAAACTTTTCAAATCGACTCTCCAGACGCAAGTGTCGTGTCGAATAAAGACTGGTACGGAGCGCAATATTATGATATTGTACCTTTAGCTAAAAATCAATATATCGTATTAGGTTGGAAGGGACATCATGCCGACTATACCAAGAAGGTAATAGATGTATTGAACTTTTCTCCAAGCGGTGATGTATCTTTTGGTGCGCATATCTTTTCTGATAATCCGAAATTGGCGCGAAAAATATTTTCCTTTACTAGACAGGCTACTATGTATTTAAAATATAATGGAGCGGAAGCAAGGATAGAGTTTGATCATATTGTGGCTGCAGATCCTAGTTTGGAAGGGAATTTTAAATATTATGGGCCTGACTTGTCGCATGATGCTTATGTAATAGCGCATGGTAAGCTGGTTTTTAAGGAGGATATTAAGCTTCAAAATAATGCTGCCGAAGATGATGGAAAGTATATAGATCCGCTAAAACCTAATAAAAAACTAAAGAGTGGTCTGTAGTGGGAATGTAACTATTTTATTGGGGTATGTCGCTTTATTAAGAAATTATGTTTTCTTTGTTACTTATTATAACTAAAATATTGATATTGATCTAAGATTATGATTGAACAGAAAGACAATGTGCTTGCTAATCATTTGACCAGTAGTGGTATGGATAATAAAATGGTCATGGGGCACCCTGCAGGACTATTTGTGTTGTTCTTCACTGAAATGTGGGAACGCTTCAGCTACTACGGTATGCGGGCGTTGTTAACGACATTTTTGATTACAGAAATAGCAAAAGGAGGATGGGGATGGACCAATGAAAGTGCAATGAGCCTATATGGTTGGTATACCATGCTCGTTTACGCTACTCCGATTATTGGTGGATACATCGCTGATAAACTGACGGGACAGCGTAAAGCTATTCTCATAGGCGCTTTATTAATGACTTTGGGGCATGCATCTATGGCTCTAGAAGGCTTTGAGAAAAACTTTTTCTTTTTGGGCTTAGGATTGATGATTCTTGGTAATGGTATGTTCAAACCTAACATATCGTCCATGGTGGGGCAACTTTACCCTAATACTAGTGCGAAGAAAGATGCAGGCTATACTATTTTCTACATGGGAATAAATGCCGGTTCGTTTTTAGGGTCATTGTTGTGTGGTTATCTGGGTGAAAAGATTGGCTGGCACTATGGTTTTGGATTGGCTGGTATATTTATGTTCTTTGGTATGTTGCAGTTTTTTGTTGCACAACGTGTATTTGGTATTATCGGAGAACAGCCTAAAAAGGAAGAGGTGAAAAATACGGAGGAAGAGGAAACTCCTAAACATGTAGTCCGTGACCGCCTAATTGTGGTAGCGGTATTGATGATTGCGAGTATATTCTTCTTTTTAGCATTTGAACAAGCAGGTGGCTCTATGACAATTTTTGCAAAGAACTACACCCAGCGGATACTAGAAGGTACGCAGGCTATTACGTTTAAATGGTTGGATGCTCTTTTAACGATTATACCGATAGCAGCTGTTACTTTCGTTTTATTTAAATTGTCGGCAAAAATATTCGATAAGTATCCGCTGACTATTATTTTTACGCTTATCTCATTTGCTTCGATTGCCATTTTGGGCATATGGAAAGTATACCGTGAATTTACATCTATTGACACTGAAGTGACTGTAGCTTGGTTTCAAATTTTGAATGCTTTCTTTATCGTGACTTTTGCTTCTTTGTTCAGTAAGTTATGGGAGAAAATCTGGAATCCGTCTGGTCCGGTGAAATTTGCTTTGGGGTTATTGTTGGTTGGAATTGGTTTTATTGTGCTGGCTTATGGTAGTAGCTCGATACCTAAGGGAGCTGAAACTGCCGCAGTGAGTATGGTTTGGTTGGTTTTAGCGTATTTTTTTCATACTATGGGTGAGTTATGTTTATCTCCAGTAGGGTTATCGTACGTTAGTAAACTGTCTCCTAAAAAGTTACTGGGATTGATTTTTGGTTTTTGGTTCCTTGCTTCAGCTATCGCCAACAAAATCGGTGCGTCGATGGGAGGTATGATTGACAAGATTTCGCAAGAATACTCCATGTCTGTATTCTTTTTAATTATCGCGGCATTGCCAATTGTCGTAGCATTGATTTTATTATTGTTAAATCCAATGCTGAAAAAGAAAATGCATGGAATAAAATAATGATATAAGGCAAAAGCAAAAGGTTCAAAATGGTTATTTATTGAACCTTTTGCTTTTTAGTTACGTATTATTAGGGTTGAAATAGTATTTTTGATAGTTTTTAATTTAAATAAGTAAGTTTATAACGTATGAGTCAAGTTTCGGACGCTTCTTTTTCGAAAGAATTAGAGAAGCAGGGGATAGACGGTAGTCTAGTGTTGGGGCATCCATCGGGATTGTTTGTTTTGTTTTTTACAGAGATGTGGGAACGTTTTTCCTTCTATGGAATGCGTGTTTTGTTGGTATTGTTTCTTACGGCAGCTATCACAGGTGGTAATGCTGGATTAGGCTGGTCAGCGGAGAATGCTGGAGCATTATACTCTACTTATGCAATGTTGCTTTATATTACACCCATTTTTGGAGGTATTATAGCGGATCGGTTTATCGGCTACCGTTGGGCAGTAGTAATAGGGTCGATAGTTATGACTTTAGGTCATGTGGCTATGTTTTTTGATGGTACTATTCCTTTATATTTAGGTCTTAGCCTCTTAGTCATCGGTACCGGTTTTTTTAAGCCTAATATGACTTCTATACTTTCTGAAATGTACAAGAAATTCCCACAAAAGAAGGATGGAGCTTATACTATTTTCTATATGGGGGTCAATGCTGGTGCTTTCTTTGGCATGATGCTTTGTGGCTACCTAGCCAGTAATTTAGGATGGCATTATGGATTTGGTCTAGCTGCGGTATTTATGGGGCTAGGTACATTACAGTTTTGGTTAGCAAAACCTCTTTTTGGTGAAATTGGAGGTGTTCCTTCTAAAGAAGATAAAGCGCTTAATGTTGTTGATGATGCAGACGGGAAAAGAAATCCTTTTACAACATTGGATTATATTTTAATCGGAGTCACGACAATAATCGGATTATTATTTGCATTCGACGCGCCACTTCACGTCATCGGAAATATTGATTTATTACCATCGGTCGATTTGTCCATTTTGGGACTAGATACATTGAGAGGAATGTATGCTTTAACAATCACAGGACTCTTAATATTTATAGGATTGATTATATCTCGGTTGGTTCGCTATGAAAAAGTAGTAAGAGATAGAATGATTGCTGTAATTATTTTTGCGTTTTTCACCATTTTCTTTTGGATGAGTTTCGAGCAAGGCGCTTCTTCGTTAGTGATTTTCGCTAGAGATAATGTAGATAGAGCATTGGAAGGGTCGTCATTAACGGCTTTCAATACTTTTAATACCTTGTTGACTGTTGTTCCATTGATTCTTATATCTTATGTTTTAATATTGTTGACCAAGAGAACTTGGAATAAGGCTCCTTCCACTAATATTGTATTGGCAATTACTTTTTTAGCGGTATGGGCGGTAGCAGGCTGGATGCTCTATAATGAATACACGAAAGAAGCATCAGAAATCGAACCTTCATGGTTCTCTATCATGAACTCCTTTTTCATTATCACGTTTGCTTCATCGGTATCTAAAATATGGGATTCTAAATTTAATCCACCAGCAGCTATTAAGTACGGTTTAGGCTTGATTATTATGGCAATAGGTTTTGGATTATTGGCTTATGGTTCCTATGGTATTCAAGAAGGCGTTAAGGTCTCTATGTTGTGGTTAATTTTAGCTTATCTATTCCACACAATTGGTGAGTTGTTTTTATCACCTGTAGGCCTTTCTTATGTCTCTAAATTGGTGCCAGCTCGTATGATTGCATTTATGTTTGGTATGTGGTACCTTGCGATTGCAATCGGTAATAAGCTTGCTGCATTATTAGGTGGACAGATTGAAAATATTACAGAGGCTTATTCTTTAAGTACATTCTTCCTGATATTTACAATAGTTCCTATTGTTGCAGGGCTGCTTGTGATGTTATTACATCCTGTTTTGAAACGATTAATGCACGGAGTTAAATAAAAACAAAATGCCTTCCAACTGGAAGGCATTTTTATAATTAGTTATATCAGGTTATGTCAATAGAGACACAAAAATCACTGGAAGAAGTTCAAAATTTTGAAGGAAAATATCCCAAGCAAATATGGAGTTTGTTTTTTTCCGAAATGTGGGAACGCTTCTGCTTTTATGGAATGCGGGGAATGTTGGTTTTCTTTATGATTACCCAACTGAATTTTGGCGAGAAAGAAGCTAATCTACAATACGGAGCAACACAAGCTTTTGTTTACGCATTTACCTTTATCGGTGGATTGTTTGCTGATAAGATCTTGGGATTTCGAAAATCTTTATTCTGGGGCGGCTTATTGATGATTGTGGGAAGTGTGTTGTTGGCGATTGATACCCATGAATTTTTCTTTTTCGGTTTAGCATTTATTATAATTGGTACAGGCTTCTTTAAGCCTAATATTTCAACAATGGTTGGTGAGTTGTACCGAGATGGCGACCCTCGGAGAGATGCTGGTTTTTCGCTGTTCTATGCAGGGATTAATCTGGGAGCCTTTTTGGGAGGTTACATTTGTGTGGCGATTGGAAAAGGTTATATGTTGAGTTCTGTAATTGATGAGGCACATCGTTGGAATGTGGCATTTGGACTTGCAGCTATAGGAATGTTAATCAGTTTGATTAATTTTCATTTTACGAAGCGGCAGCTTGGCCCAATTGGATTACAGCCAGGCCATCCTGATGCTATTGTAAAAACAAAAGCGCTTCCAAAGGTAGCCGAGTATGCGGTCTATATTGGTACGTTGCTGTTGGTGCCATTGATTCAGGTGATGGTTTCTAAAACCGAGTATACAGATTACTTTATGTACATTATCGGACCATTAACTTTGATTTATTTGTTTTATGAAATGAGCAAGGTTGAAAAGGAAGAAAGACATAAATTGATTGCCGCGCTTATTTTTATTTTGTTTTCTATTGTGTTTTGGGGGATATATGAACAGAGCGGAGGTTCGCTGAGTATATTTGCCGCTAAAAATCTAAATGATTCTGTATTGGGAGGAGTATTCCATTTGGATCCGAATGGTGTTAATAATTCTGGTGGGGCATTCTTTATTATTCTTTTAGCACCGTTATTTGGATTAATGTGGATTTGGTTGTCAAAGCGGAAATTAGAACCGAATACTATTATTAAATTCGGGTTGGGTTTCGTCTTCTTAGGTTTAGGTTTTTATGTCCTCTATGCTACCCGCTTTTTCGCAATTGAGGGAATTACTTCATTGGATATTTTTACCATCGCATTATTAGTAATTACTGTGGGCGAGTTATGTCTGTCACCAATAGGATTGTCTATCATGACTAAATTATCTCCAGCAAGGTTACAAGGTATTATGATGGGGATGTGGTTTTTGGCAAGTGCCTATGGGCAGTATGTCGCTGGTCTTATAGGCGCAAATATGGCAGAAGCAAGAGAAGGGGATTCACTTATGGATAAGTTGATTACATATACTGAGGGGTATAAGCAACTGGGATTATATTCACTAATCGCTGGAGCTATATTGATTGTATTGTCTCCATATATCAAAAAGCTGATGCATGGTGTCAATTAGCGTTTATTCAATCGCGATTTGAAGTTAAATTTGTTATTTTTGTGGCTTATACTTTTATCATATAGTGGCTGATAGTATCGTAATAATTCCTACTTACAACGAAATTGAGAATATTGAGAATATCATCAGGAAGGTGTTTTCTCTTGCGGTGGATTTTCATGTTTTAGTAGTTGATGACGGCTCTCCCGATGGCACAGCTGATGTAGTAAAGGCTTTGATGGTTGAGTTCCCTGGACGGCTTTTTATGGAAGAACGTCGTGGTAAATTAGGATTGGGTACAGCCTATATACACGGTTTTAGATGGTCTTTGGCACGCAGTTATACGTATATTTTCGAGATGGATGCTGATTTTAGCCACAACCCGGAGGATTTGATCAGATTACGTGAAGCGGCATTAAACGGAGCGGATATGGTAATTGGCTCTCGTTATGTGCGGGGCGTAAATGTGGTGAACTGGCCGATGAGTAGGGTTCTTATGTCTTATTTCGCGTCGGTATATGTGCGCTTGATAACGCGGATTAATATTCAAGATGCGACAGCAGGATTTGTCTGTTTTAATCGTAAAGTGCTTGAAAAGATAGATTTGGATAAGATTAAATTTGTTGGGTACGCCTTTCAGATAGAAATGAAATTTAAAGCCATTCAATATGGCTTTAACGTCGTGGAGGTACCTATTATATTTACAGATAGAACACTAGGAGTGTCGAAAATGAGTACCAAAATTTTTCGGGAAGCTTTTTTTGGTGTTATTCAATTGAAGTTGGAAAGTCTTTTTAAACCTTATAAATAATGAACGAGAATCTAGATCCGAATCCTGAGAAGATGAATCCTACCGATAAGGACATGGAGCGGGTCTTGCGTCCGCAGGCATTTGATGATTTTACAGGGCAAGCTAAGATTCTAGAAAACTTATCGATATTCGTTCAGGCTGCTAAATTGAGAGGTGAAGCATTGGATCATGTCCTTTTGCATGGCCCTCCGGGGTTAGGAAAGACTACGCTTTCGCATATCATTGCGAATGAGATGGGGGTAGGTATCAAGATTACTTCTGGGCCCGTTTTGGACAAACCGGGAGATTTAGCAGGACTGTTGACTAATCTGGATGAAGGAGATATTTTGTTTATTGATGAGATACATCGTCTATCGCCTATAGTGGAGGAGTACCTTTACTCGGCTATGGAAGATTTTAAAATAGACATCATGTTAGAGACCGGTCCCAATGCCCGGTCTGTACAGATATCATTAAATCCCTTTACACTGGTCGGCGCTACCACACGCTCTGGTCTATTGACAGCGCCTCTGCGTGCGCGATTTGGAATAAACTCTCGTTTGCAATATTATGATGCTAAGCTTCTGACGACGATTGTACAGCGTTCTGCTGGTATATTGGATGCGGCTATTAGCGAAGAAGGTGCCTATGAAATTGCGAGACGGAGCCGTGGTACACCTCGTATCGCTAACGCGTTGTTAAGAAGAACCAGAGATTTTGCGCAGATTAAAGGAAATGGTAGCATCGATAAGGCAATCGCACAGTACGCGTTGAACGCGCTGAATGTGGATGAGCATGGGTTGGATGAAATGGATAACCGAATATTATCAACAATTATAGATAAATTCAAAGGAGGTCCTGTCGGCTTGAAAACCATCGCTACTGCGGTAGGGGAAGATGAGGGCACAATAGAGGAAGTTTATGAGCCATTTTTAATACAGGAAGGATATATCATGCGAACGTCTCGAGGCAGAGAATGTACAGAAAGTGCTTATAAACATTTGGGAAAAAATCATTTTAATAAAGGAAATACCTTATTTTAGTGTTAAATAGGATCAATATATGCTTAGAACTACACTCACTGCTATTTTTATTTTAGGAGTTTCAGCTATTAAAGCACAGGAAGGCTGTCCGCCACCTTTTGGTGTGCAAAAGGAAGTGAAGCGTTATCATGTGGCAGCTGGGGTTGGGTTGACACAATTATATGGTGATATTCATAAAGCAGGTACATTAGGTAGAACCTTTTTTGTAAAAGGTGATTATCAGATAAAACGTGGTTTATACGCCGGACTGGAAGGACAGTTTGGGACGTTGGAAGCTATGTCTTCACTTATGGATGATCGTTTTACAAAAAACAACTATATGGCGGGAGGACTAATGTTTACATTTCACCCGTTTGAATTTTTCTCTTCAGGGGGAGGATTTCGGCATTCAGCATTAGATGTGTTGAAAAACTCATTTTATGTGGGCGTAGGTATACTCGGAATCATGAATAATTATAAGGATAATGTATTTCGAGATGATAACTATTACGAGTCAGACTATAAGGGGAATGTGCCGCCAGGAAACTATGGCCCAGTAGACTATTATAACGAAGACGGGGTGCCAATCTTTAAAAAGAAGATTAATTCTTATACGATGCCTACTGCCAATGTGGGCTTAGCTGTTCCTATCAATAGACGCTATTCCAAAACGGGTAGCTATTGGAGCGCCTTGGTCAATGCGCAATTCAATTTTGCGAACAATGATTTGCTGGATGGATATATGCCCTATGATAATCAATTTGTAAGAATAGGTACAAAAAATGATATGTATACGATGTATTCGTTGGGGATTAGGTATTCCTTTTAATCAATTGCATATTTATTCTTTTTAAGATTTTTTGACCTCTGCTGGATAAAGCAGGGGTTTTGTTTTTTTCTAAATCGAAGTTAATCTGTGTGCGTAGTTCTTGTGCTAACCATTCGTATTTAGGTGTTAATGTAAATAGGATGTCATAGGCATTGCAACGCACGGCTATTGGACAGTCTACTGCCCCTAAGATTTGAAATGTCTTTTCTAATAGTCCTTCTTCTTGCTCGTCGCTCAATAATGTTGCATCCTTGCTGCTGGCTTTGGTTAGTTCTATCGTTAGTTTGGTTATACTTCTTAATACGCTCCAGTTACTACTCAATAGGTATAGGTCTATAACCTGCTCTCGGTATTCGTGTAATAAGGGGCTAGAGTCGAAGAGTAGGTGTTCTAACGCCCAGGCAGCTCGGAATGCAGCTCGTGGGACCTCTGTTGATGCGCTTACAAAGATGAGCTCCTCGATGGAGATTGATTTCAAAACAGTTGTTTTAAAGTCAGAAGCACTGTAAGTATACAGTGCTTCCGCAATAGTATTGAATCGTATTTTGTCCATTTGTAATTAACGTCTTAAAGGACGCTCTTTGTTGATTTCTGTCATGTCGACTTCGTTTATTTTAGATGAACCCAATAGATGCTCACTAAAATAGTCGGCCATTTTCCAAAAGAAGTATTCTGTCATATCTCCAAATGCATGCCGCTGTCCTGGTAATAACACAAAATCAAATCTTTTGTTTGCTTTGATTAGGGCATCGACCATACGTATAGAGTTGGCTGGATGTACATTGTTATCGATGTCTCCTGTTACAATCAAGAGTTTACCTTTTAGGTTTTTTGCCAATTCGGTGTTTTTTTCGATTTGATAATTAAAGGAAGTATCTCCTTTCGCTGAGACTTCTTCTTTGACACCATGGTGACGCTCTGACCACCATCTGTTATAAATGTTGTTTTCATGATTCCCTGCACCAGATACTGCAACCTTAAAGAAGTCTGGATATACAAGCATCGCAGCAGTAGACATAAAACCACCACCAGAATGGCCTGTAATACCAACTCTATCGATGTCGATGAAAGGGTGTTTATTTGCAAGCTGTTCAGCAACAACTTTTTTATCCTCAAGTCCATAATCCCTCAAATTGCCATAACCATAGGTGTGGTACCATTTTGAACGAGAGGGATGGCCGCCTCGATTTCCTACGGAAATAACAATGAAGCCCATCTGTGCTAAGCGATCGATTCGATCCATGCCTCTACCAAAGCTTTTATTGACAGCTTCGGTCTGCGGTCCTGGATAAACGTATTCGATAATAGGGTAGGTCTTTGTCGAGTCGAAGTCAAATGGTTTGTACATGACGCCGTATAGGTCGGTAATACCATCTCCTGCCTTGACTTTGAAAGGTTCCGGGAATTTATATCCTGTAGCGAAAAGCTGGGACAAATCTGCTTCTTCCAATTTCATTATTAATTGTCCTGAAGCACTATATAGATTACTAACAGGTTTGGTATTGACGCGTGAGAAGTTGTCTACAATATAGTTACCACTTTCACTTGCCTCGACTTGGTGATCAAAATTTCCTGGAGTCAATAGTTTTGGAGTACCTCCGTTTTTGTTCACGGAGTAATAAAAAGTATAATATGGATCTATGCCTTTTTCCTTACCATTAGCTTTGAAAAATAAACTACCTGTTGATTCCTGATAAGAGGTCAGTTCATCACAATGAAAATCTCCTTTTGTAATCTGATGTATCAGCTTGCCTTGTATGTCATATAGGTAAAAATGTCCCCAACCATCGCGTTGGGACCAATGTATAAATTGTTTGCCATTGTTGACCAGTTTTGGAGCTTTGATGTCTAAATAGACATTAGCGCGCTCTTCTACTAGAATGCGTGTACTGCCATCAACATTTACAGCAATAACATCTATCTTTTTCAAATCACGACTTGAGCGAGCCATGTAGAATTCTTGGTCGTTGCCCAACCAATAGTTAATGTAGTGTTTACCTTTGAAACTAGCTTTTGTTCTTTCCTGCCCCCATAAGCTTAGTGTCTGGTTTTTAAAAGCAGCAACAGTTACTTGTTTGGGTTGGTGATTGTCGGTATTGAAAATGTATAATTCAGCTTCGGTAGAATCCTTTTCACCTGGCATTAAGTATTTGTATGTCTCTAATGTTGGACGTTTGCCTCCAACATTGTTAATGACCCAAAGGTCAGAAATAGCGCGATTGTCTTTTCTGGAGACCACAAAGTGTTTGCCGTTAGGTGACCAATTGAGCCGAACTCCTTTGCGTTTTTTTAGCTCTTCTTCCTGAGCCTTTTTATCTGTGGTGGTGGTGCTGTATTGATCACCTCCCCAAGCGTAGTATTGAACACCATCTGTAGTAATCTGATGTTCAACTATAGTGGAGTCTTTCTCATCTTTTGAGGCTTTAAGGTAGTTGGCATAATCCATCCAGTATAAGTTGTAGTTTTTTGCAAAGTAAACCCGACTTGTATCTGGATTAAAGCTCGCCCAGCTTGGTTTTGCTTTTTCTTTTGTCGTATCGCTAATTTCTTTTAGTTCTTTAGATACGATGTTGTACTCAAAATGAAAGTTTTTTCGTTTAATGGTATCCCTTTTGTTCGTTTGCTTTTCAATCTCTTCTTTGCTCTTTACGGTATCCTTTGTGCTTTGTACCTCAAAACGAATGATGTTCTCATTGTCCATAAAACGTAGGTTCTGTAATGAAAGGTGCTGAGCATCGAAAGGGTTACGTACTATAGACGTAACTTTTGCGGCCATTTCTGCATTATCAAAAAGACTTGTTTTTTTTCGGGCTGCTGGTTCCACTAAGTACCAATTTTTGCCGGCTGGTGTTGTGTATTCGTACCAAAATTTGTCACTATGGTTGATCCAGTTTGGTTTTACATCAGTTGAAAAGATTAAATTTCTCAACTTACTAGGGGCATACTTAGCGGCTTGCGCATAATTTGGCTTTACCGGTTTTTCTGCTTCTTGAGCATGTCCAAAGCGCACGCATAAGGCTAATAGACCTAATAGATAGTACTTCATGTTAAATGAAAATGTTAATAATAATTCAAATCAAAAGAGAGGAAGATATGATAAC
>JBEBQJ010000083.1:0-20315 GCA_040395455.1 Sphingobacterium yanglingense
CCAAAGCTGCTATTACCAAATTGCATGAGAAAGGAATACCTTCTCTTTGCCTACACTTTACAGAAAATGACCCTACCCTCACAAAAACCCGCTTATTGAAAGATGGGCAACTATTGTATCGCATGGATGTAGGTAGCCGCATGAATCCTTCCGAGGCCATTCAGGAAGGATTTCTCAAAGACATCGAAAAAGCTTATGCAAAATGTGATGCGGTCTTCATCTCCGATTATGACAAAGGAGCGGTCACTTCTGCTGTTATTGATCTAATAGCCCAACTCCGTGAGAAAGAACAGAAGACTTTGGTCGTAGATGCTAAAAACTACAGTAAATACAAGCATTTGGCTCCCGATATCATAAAACCCAATTACAAAGAAGCCTTACAGATCACGGGCGAGCAAGCGATGGAAGACCGTATAAAACAAGCCTCCAACTGGTCCAATACGCTCGCTCAAAATACACAGGCGAAAACCATATTGGTAACTTTGGATCAGGATGGCGTTGTTGTTAGTAGACGCAAGCTCACCTCCTTTCATTATGCCCCTCCTAGAGTCCAGGTCAATAACGTCTCAGGCGCAGGCGACACCTTTTTATCAGCTTACCTACTAGCACAACTTTCGGGGGCTTCTGATTATGAAGCGAGTAGAATAGCCTGTACTGCAGCGGGGGTCGCTATACAAAAGCCAACAACAGCTTCCTGTACACGCGCGGAGTTACGCTATGCATTGATTCCTACAGACACCAAAGTCTTGGATAGTATAGAAGACGTGAAGTGCCTTTCGGAAACGCTGCGGCAAAATAAAAAAATCGTATTTACCAATGGTTGCTTTGATATCTTCCATTCCGGCCACGCACATTACCTGAGACAGGCTCGTGCCCTGGGCGACTTGTTGGTCGTGGGTATCAACACCGATGCTAGCGTCTCCCGGCTTAAGGGGCGTCATCGCCCTGTAAATATTCTTTCTGACCGCATCGAGGTCTTACGTGGCCTGGCTTGTGTCGATTATGTCATTCCATTTGGAAACCAAGAAAATGACACCCCCGAAATGATAATCAAAGCGCTTCAACCTGCTATATTTGTAAAAGGTGAGGACTATAAAAACAAGGTCCTGCCAGAGCGCGAGCTCTTAGAGTCACTGGGTGCCAAAGTCGAATTGCTCCCCTATATCCCCCATCAGTCCACGACAAAGATTATCGCTCGCGTACAACAGGAAGACAATACTGTATTAAAAAAGATAAGCTAATGGGAACATGGAAAGCATGTAGAAACTTATTGATTGTCCGTTTAGACAATATGGGAGACGTCATCATGAACAATGCAGCTTTTGCAGCGCTCCGTGACTACTTTCCGCAAAGCACACTGACGCTGCTCACTTCTAGTATGGCGGCTCCTATTACTCCCTTTTTGTCTAGTGTAGACCATGTTATACTGTTTGACACACCATGGATGAAACTCGAAGATTCAGATCAGCCAGCCAGTCTTCAACAACTTATTGCCGATATCAAGAGCCAACAGTTTGATGCTTGCATCATTTTCAATGTCTACAGTCAGAGCACTATGCCGGCAGCGCTAATTGCTTATTTGGCTGAAATTCCACTACGGGCAGCCTACTCCCGCGAAAACCCTTACCATTTGCTTACGCATTGGTATCCCGACCGCGAACCGTTATTTGAAATCAAGCATCAGATACAACGTGACCTACAGCTTCTTGAAGTAATTGGTATACAACCACAGATGACACGTCTGCCACACTTGGCATCAGTAAAAAATAAGTTCCCTTTTTTACTGGAAGATTCTTGGTGGGATTTTATAGCTACCCCCTATCACCACGTCCATCTGGAAGTTTCCGAAGCAAAACGGCGATATCCAGCACCGCAGGCCCGAAAACTAATACAAGGTCTACTCGCAGAGGGCAAAAAGATAATATACACAGGTCAGCAGCGCGACCCTTATCTTGATAATTGCATTGCGGGCATCAATGACCCACATTTATTGGATTTACGTGGATGCACCGATATAGCCCAGCTCCTGTACCTGATCGAACACGCTACCGGAGTAGTTTGTGTCAACACCAGCGTGATGCACATTGCATGTGCTTATGAGCGTCCCCTTCTAGCATTATACGCCGACACCAATCCCCAACACAGCCCTTGGAACCGACAGCATGTCCAAGTTCTATTTGACGTACCCGAGCAGCTTCGCAGTAAGAATCAGATTATCGCCTTCACCCATCTCCATCATAAGATGCCAGTTACTGCCTCCGATGATATTCCTACACTGCTCCATCAATACAATGCACTATTCTTGTAGACGGATCGGCATCTTCTTATGCTCTTGCAACATACGGTCTATAACGACTTTGACCGCCTCCAAGTCAAGCTCCTGCCGGCCATCATAGGTGCTATGCAGTGCTTTATTCATTGGTCCCCACCGATTGGGTTCTCCATCTAGACTAATTACTATACTGCGTGTCTCCAAAGCTGCCGCAATATGGGATGTGCCCGTACAGTTGCACAACAGTATAGTTGCATTTTTCACTAAGCAGCCTATCTCCCCCAAATTGGTCTTTCCCGTTAGATTGATTACCGGAATGTCCAATAGTTGCTCCATCTCACCAACAAGTCCTTCTTCAGCCACCGTACCTGTCAATACAATCTGTAGCCCTTGACCGTAGAGATGCTCAGCTAAGTATTTAAAATTTGACAACGGCCATTGCCTATCAGTGCTGCGGCTTCCTACATGTACAATTGCATAACGTTCGAGATTTACTTGGCGTCCTAATGCATGGAAAGCTTCCCAGTCCGACACCCCAAGGGGAAATAAAAGCCTCCTATCTGTCGATTTTACTTTTAATCCCATATGTTCTAGCAATGCTAGATGGCGATCAACCTCATGAAGATCATCGGGATAATGTAGCCAATCCTTATTAGCATTCATGCGATCAGGGCAGAAGCCGATCAAACGCTTGGCCTTCCATAACTTTAAGAAATCATTCACAATTGTACCGCTGCCCTGCATCTGGAATAAGAGGTCAAAATCCCTTTTTTGCATTTCTTGTACAAATCGATCTATTTCAGCCAAATCAGGCGTGGGTAGTTCGGGCAAACCGGCATAACCTGGAAATACGATAAACTCATCAATAAAATCATAACGCTCTATCAATGACTTCATATGCGGTAGACCTATCATATACAATATTGAGTCTGGAAAACATCTTTTCAGATGGGCTACAGCTGGCAATGCACATAAGAGATCGCCTAATTGCAATGCGCGGAAAACAGCTATTTTTAAGGGTGTAGTCATACACTTAGGGGTCAAGGTTTAACTTCAGCAAGAGGTTTTCGATACCCTTTTCTCACTTTGCGTAACTCTTGTTGGAGGTTAAACAATTCCGGTAGTGCCTTAAAGGAAAAATAAGAGATATCCTCCCATGCGCCATCCTGCACCAGCTGCGTATAGAATCTTATACTTTTATTGATATGCTGCTCACAGACCTCCAGATAAGCTTCATCTTTTTGTGCATCATAGCCTTCAAACCCCTTCTGCAACTTTCCGTACAACAACTCAAACTCGGTCTCTGCCAGCTGCAAGCTCTTGCCCGAGCAGAGCGCAACCGCATCGGGCTGTGTAGCCGTATAATAAGATTTAATCCGACTGCACAGCTCCCTTATCTTTTTGTCTTTACTATGGCTATAAAAGAGCTCAGCCATCCCCAACCCTTCGGCACGCATAAATACGATATTCCGAAGCACCCTGCTCTCCACCTGCTCATTTTGTGCCTCCGAGCGTGGTATAGGGACTATAAAAAGAAAAAAGAGTACAAAAGCTTGAATATACATAATTAGTTGTGATCTATTTCCTTAGTAACAAACGATGTACCGTATTGTTCAGCTTGACTGTACTATATCAAACTATCCGTATTTTATGAGCAAAAAATGACATAAACACCTATAATCTAACAACTAACACGTGCATAACAGATTTAAAGAAAGGTATTTTCCCTAACGCTTGCCGTATATATATCGTTTTTCGTGGTGCGAATACCCGAACGCGCTAAATCGGATGCTTCTCGCATCTTTTTTGTAACAGACCTGGTACATCTTAAAATAACTTCAACATGGAAAACAAAGATTTAAACCTACAGCTCAATGAATACCGTTCGGTATTGAAGAATCTTGCTTACAAGTTTACCAACGATCCGGAAGACATACAGGACTTGGTACAGGAAACCCTGCTTCGTGCATTAAAGTACATTGATCAGTTTTTTCATAACCCACGCGTGGTCCCTTGGTTGTTTGTTATTATGAAGAATATATACATCAACCATTACCGACACCGTAAGCAGAAATACCGTTATGAAAACCACAAGGCAAATGAATATCAAGACTTGGGATGCCATGAGCCCTTTACCGAAAACACCGTCGAAAAGAGTCTTGCTCTAGAGGATGTAAAACAAGCATTGACACAACTCCCCAAAGAGCACAAAGAAATGTTTGACCACTATATCAATGGGTATAAGTACAAAGAGCTCTCGGATCTCTATGGCATACCCGAGGGTACGATAAAATCCAGGATTTTCCTCATTCGCAAGGGACTGCAAAAGCAGTTTCCTCAATACAGGTAACACCTACATCAGCTTAAATGCGAGTGAAATGCGGCTTGGGCAAAACCAACCCGTATTTCACTTGTTCAACTAACATATTAAACATTATATATTATGAGAGCCATATGGACAGGAGCGATCGGTTTTGGTCTGGTCAACATACCCATTAAGATTTATAGTGCTACACAGAGCAGTTCATTAGATCTGGATATGTTGGATCGAAAAGATAAGTCAAACATTAAATATAAACGTGTGAATGAAAGTACCGGTAAAGAAGTGAGCTGGGACAATATTGTAAAGGGTTACCTACTGAATGATCAGTACATCGTGTTGGAAAGTGCCGACTTTGAGGAGGCCAGTCCCGAAAAAAATAAAATGATCAACCTCCATTCTTTTGTTAAAATAGAAGAAATAGACAGTATTTACTTTGAGACCCCCTATTACCTAGAGCCAGCCAAAGGAGGTGAAAAAGCCTATGACCTTCTTTTGAAAGCTTTAACAAAAAGCAAGACCGCCGGGCTCGGTTCATTTGTGATGCGTAATGTAGAAAATCTTGCTTTAGTCAAACCCCATGGCAAATACCTGCTTCTGAACAAGCTTCGTTTTGAAGAAGAAATCCGCAACAGCGATGAACTCCGCCTGCCCCAGAATACCAAAATTAAAAAAGAAGAAATGGACATGGCTCTACAATTGGTAAAGCAACACTCCCAGCCTTTTGATATCTCGAAATACAAGAATGAGTACACTGCAGAATTACTCAAGATCATCAAACAGAAAGCCAAAGGAAAGCATACTTCTATCCGTAAGATTAACGTAGAACACACCAAGTCCGGTGACCTATTAGCCAAGTTAAAAGCCAGCTTGGCCTAATTTAATTCTCACAATCTAGCGAGTGCTTGCTTAATGTTAACGGGTTTATCCCAAATTGAGGCCCACGGGTCTTTCTTATCTTTAACACGCTTTAGCATACTTCGGATATTGAAATCCTTAATCTCCAGACCGGCCTTCAATTCTTCCCAAAATAAGGGTGCACTTGCTGTAGCTCCTTCCTTTGGCCTTAATGAATAGGGAGCTGCTATGGTCTGTCCCCTCCTATTTTGCAGAAAATCCAGATAAATCATTCCTCTCCGCTTTTTCGGATCCCGAACGATACTCGTCGTTTCCAGATGCCGTTCGTGGAGTATGGATGCCAGCAACTGCACAAAATCGCGCACAATTTCGTAGTCATACTTCGCCTTTACATACAGGTAGATATGTAGTCCCGTAGATCCTGAAGTTTTTAAGAATGCCGGCGCGCCTATTTTATCTAATAACGTTTTGGCATCCTGGGCAATACGGATTACTTCACCAAAGTCCGCCCCATTGGGATCAAGATCCAACACTGCAAAATCAGGTTTTTCCGGCTTTTTATAAGTCGCCAACCAAGGATTTATTTCAATAGACCCTAGATTGGCGATATACAATAAGGTCTGCTTATTGTTACATACTATATAATCGATTTCCTTCCCTGTGCTTTCTGCATAGACAGGTACTGTTTTGATCCAATCGGGTATTTTATCAGGATCCACGTCCTTTTGAAAAAAACCATCTTGCTCGATTCCGTTTGGAAAGCGGTGCAGCGAGATTGGTTTGTCTTTGAGATAGGGCAATATCCAATCGGCCATCTCCTCGTAATAGGCAATCATTTGTCCCTTTACATAGTTATCCTTGGGCCAATATACCTTATCAAGATTGGTCAGCTCTACTGTCTTGCCTCCAATCCTAAGCGTTTCTTCTTTTTTGTCTATACCCATAACTTCTTCCGTTTTAATCTCTTTCGCTTTTTTGTCGTCCCGTAACATCTTGAATACAGGGTGCCGTAGATGGCCTTCCTTTGTCCATTCCGAATAGTACACCTCTGCAATCAATGTCGGTTTTAACCAGGTCACTTCTTTCTCTTTAGCCACCTTTGTCCCTCGGGCAAATGGCTTCCTTCCATTCTCCAACCGTTGCATCGTTGTATAGAGCGACTGCAGCAAAGCATCGCTAAATCCCGTGCCACAGTTACCGATATAAACCAGTTGATCTTCCTTATAGAGGCCCAGCACCAATGCGCCGAAAAAGTCTCTGTTGCCCTGAGGTCTGGTGTAACCGCAAATGACAGCCTCCTGGCTATGCCTCAGCTTGTATTTCACCCAACTTGTACTCCGCGTTCCTTCGAGGTAACGGCTATCTTTCTCTTTGGCCACTATCCCTTCCCAATTGTTATCCTTTGCTATCTGCTGTACCTCTACGCTATTCCCCTTCAGTGACTCTACTTGCTGTATAACCTTCACTCCATGCATCCGCTTAAGCAGTAGATTTAGTAAATCCCTACGCTCTTCCAAGCCATAGGCAGTCACTTCCTCCTTCTCCAAACGTAGGATATCAAACACATAATAATGTAACTCCAATGCACTAGGGATAGGCTCGCCACTGGCAATCAGCTGAAAATGGGCATTTTTATCCTTGTCTTCGATCACCAGCTCCCCATCCAAGCAGACTTCCCGGTCCAGTTGAGCTATCTCATCTACCAAGGAAGGAAACAGATGGTTCATCAGCTTCCCATTACGGGAGTAAAGATGGGTGCCTTGGCTATCATGTACCGCCAGTATCCTGAACCCATCATATTTTTTCTCATACACCCATTCCGTTCCCGTGGGTAGCTTTTCAACCAGCTTGGTCAACATCGGTTTTGGAGGCGGGCCGCTCTTGAATGCCAATCCAGCGCTTTTTACCGGTTCAGCCACGACATCTTCGCTATTATAAGGCTTATCTGTTGCATATTTGTCTTGATGCTTGATCAGCAACCATGCTTTCCCTTCGTCCCCCTTCATGCGTACTAAAGCGAATTCACCACGCAAGATATGTCCCATTAGTCTAAACTTAATCGATCCCTTTTTCCAGTTTTTCAAAAACTCCTTTTCATCATTCGTATCCGAAAACTCGTAATAACCTGAATCAAAAATATGCACCGTTCCAGCCCCATAATTCCCCTTCGGGATATTACCTTCGAACGACGCATAGTCCACAGGATGATCCTCCACCTGCATTGCCAGACGTTTGTCTTTAGGATACAGGGATGGTCCTTTGGGTACTGCCCAACTTTTGAGAACGCCATCCAGCTCCAGCCTAAAATCGTAGTGTAACCGTGAAGCGTGATGGCGCTGAACCACAAAACGCAACTTGTGTTTACTTTGCTTTTTAGACGGACTCTTTCCCCTGGGTTCATCGGTCTTATCAAAATCTCTCTTTTTGGTATATGCTACTAATTTGGCCATATTATCGTTCTTTAACTGCTGAACACCTAAAGAGGTATAAGGTTCATAAAACGGAAAACTACATTGGAGGCCTAGTAGACTTAAAACAAGTATTTAACACGCACATTTCCGTATTTCAACCTGCAACTTCTCTCCTAGCTACCCGTTCGTTGGATACAACATTTAATAGAAACATAATGCGAACACCTATTCCCGAACAAATCGAAGGCAAGGCCTTAGACTGTTTTAAGAGCATAGATTTTCCGTCCCTATCGGGTTCGGAGTATTTTTTTGAGCAAGCAAAGATCAAGTTGCTCGATGTCAATAACTGGCATCAGATTACAGGCAGGCCATCTGCCGATTTTCAAATCATGGATTCCTTTGGCCTGCCATTGGACCGGACGGTCGAAAAAGGAGATTATATACGCATCGACATTCCCGGTCCGGGTCTCCCTTCGGCCGGTGGCTACGACTGGGTACAAGTCGAAAACATAGACCATCAGGCCGATGAGCATAGCCAGCGTATCACCCTTACCTTGAGACCTAGCCCCGACCCCACCACGGATAATTCAGACACGGCACACTTTTTTAAACGGCTGGCCACTTCCTCTATTTTATTAGAAAAGACCGGCAAGCGTATTTTTATCCATTACGCCGGACGCAACGAAGTTGTCAATACGGATAACGATTCGATACTTGACAATTTTAGAAACTTCATGGTGGGACTGGGCGCCAAAATGGGCGCTTCCTTTCCCCAGTGGCAGGCACTGGTCGAAGGTCTGGGCAATACAAGGACAATGGACAGCAATTGATTTACTACATAAATATAAGCACATGAAAGCCAAGAAAAACAGTAAAACAGCAACGGAAAAAGAACAGGACTACAGAAACCGTACCCCAAAGACAAAGGTGGAAGACAGTACAGGCAAGCGGCCGGAAAGAGACACAAATCCACTACCTCCTAACCCGAATCAGGTAGACAATCACGAGGATTAAAAAAAAGCGTGCCGGCATTACCCGACACGCTTCCATTATAACAGCTATACTCGGAACCTAGGTTCCTTTTTCTTCATGCCCCTTTTCTAGCGGTCTATCCGTTGGATCATTGGGCATATCATTGAGTTGCTCCTCTTGGGCATCCACTCCTGCTTCTGCATCACCATCATGTTTGGCATCTACATCTTCAAGAACCTTTCCTTCACTGCTCAGACGCGCTTTCTTCGTCTTTTGCATTTTATTGCCTACTAATTTATTCTCATCTTTTGTCGCCATATTCCTTACATTTTAGTATTCTTGACCGTATCTACAATCGGAGGTGTCTCGTTGTTTACAGGAGCGGAATCATCCAGTCTTAATTCGCGGGCCTGGCTTAGGTGAGACTTTAAGGCTGGCAATTTGTCGGCAACCCATATCTTCAATGTTTCATCAGTCATTGTATTATCTCCATTAACGCCTTCATACAATGCTATCGAATTCTCGTGCGAGGCCACTGCTGCATCCTTAAAAGCCTGATCATACCTATCCGCTTCAGTTCCTTCCAACACCTCCAATTGCCCTTGGTGTGTTTGATCTAAATCGGTCGATATGGTCCAGCCTTTAGCTTCAGCATACTGCCGCAACTCATTCAAAATCTGCTGATGTTCGTCTACCAGCATACGGGAATAGGCTTTGATTCCCTCATTAGACGACCGTTGTCCTGCTTGCTGTGCCAGCGCTACTTCATATTGATTGGCCATAACGGCTTTGTTAACAAAATCCTGCTCCGGATTTTGCTGTCCGAAAGACATAAACGTTATAATCCCTAGAATTACAACAGCCCAGTTTAAATACTTTTTCATGGAGTTATCTTCTTAAATGTTAAACTTCAATTTTCTTCTTTTACAGCTTTCGAACACATCAGCAAAACATTGGTTGCTATAATTTGTTTTTCCAGTATTTATACGTTACACGATGTATCTTACACCTTTTAAGCGCTTTTTATACGTTAATAATCAAGCAAATGAACCATATTACCGATCGTACGTTTTTATTTAAAACCTCTAGATAGCCCCCTTTGGGCGACTAGAACTTCATTAAAACAACTTTTCTATGAATATGATGATTTACTACGGCCTAAGCCTGTTATTCGCGACCAGCATATCGCTCCAATCCAATGTCAATCAGTTAAGAAAAAACTACCTTGCAGCGAGTCAGGAAGAATCCATCTGTAAGCAGGAAATAGAACGCATAAAAGATTCTTCAGGTGAATCTCCTATAGAAATGGCATACCATGGAGCCTACCATATGCTATGGGCCCAATACCTTAATGCGCCACTGAGCAAACTCAACAGCTTTAAAAAAGGAAAAAAACTTATGGACAGCGCTTTACAAAAACGCTATGGAGATCCGGAGATCCACTTCTTACGCCTCACGATCCAACAACACGCGCCCGGCATACTTAAATATAACACCAATATCCAAGAGGATGTGGCTCAGATTACCAAACATTGGGAATCTCTACCCTCTGCACCAGTAAAAAAACAGGTAAAAGACTTTCTGACCTCCAACCAGCTACTCAATGACACGCAGCTAAAAAAGCTCCAGATTTAACCACATCGCTATACTAAGGGAGTTGATTATTTCCTACACAAACGAAAGAGGGCATATATATGCCCTCTTCCGTTTTGCTTACTACCTCATTTTAATTTTTAATCGTGTCCCTGGGTCTTCACAATTTTATTGTAGATCCCAAATAGCAAAAATGGTGCTACCCACTGACCTACAAAAAGTGAGGTATGCTTATGTCCCATACACTTCAGTGCCAGTGAAGCCGCCATTGCAGTCAGTGCAGTGCAGAGATATACCTTAGACGGCACCTGAGCTGTTTTGCTTTCTATTTCCTTGGTCATTTGACCTTCTTCCATTTTCTTGTTCTCAAGATTTTCCATAGTCATTACTGATTTTTAGTGTTTACAAATTAATTATCTATCTTTTTACAGAATTTCTTCATCTTTATCTTCCCAGTCCCATTTTTTCAAAGGGGCCAATGCAGGGCCATTCAGGAGGCGCCCCTCGCAGTCATATCTTGCACCATGGCAGGGGCAATCCCAGCTTTTCTCTGCTGTATTCCATTTGACAATACAAGCTGCATGACGGCATACCGGGTCTACTCCATATAGTTTACCATTTTCATCTTTGTACACCCCTATTTTATCTCCTTCATAGCGGATTACGCTGGCCTCCCCTCGGCCCAACCCTGCCAGTTCCTCCATATCTTCAGCGCGAAGCCGGCCTTTGACAAAACTTTTTATGACGTCTAGATTTTCTATCAGCAGATCCCTAACTGCTGATAATGGCCCCACGCGGGCGGGCGAATACAGCTTTTCATATTTACTTTTACCCTTTATGATCAAATCTGACAATATCCGGGCAGCCAGTGTACCGAATATCATCCCATTCCCTCCATATCCGGTTGCCAACAATTCATTCCTATGGGCACGCGATGTACAATACCCGATAAAAGGTAGCGCATCTTGGCTTTCATAATATTGTGACGACCATTCATATTTTTTCTCTTTCACATTATATCGAGATTTCACAAAGGCTTCGAGTTCACTGAAGTTGTAACGCTCGTTGGCATCATGTGCAGTCTTATGGTCCTGCCCTCCCACCATAAGCAGGCGTTTCCCCTCATGCCATACCGTTCGAAAATAATGGAAGGGTTCGTCCATGTCATAGATCACTGCATCGGGGCAGTCCCCTTCATTCTGTAGCTCGAACACCTGAATGTAGCTCCGGTAAGGTGCCAGCCGAAAATTCATCCACTGCACCCCTGGGGGAGTATGTGTGGCATAGATTACTTTTTGAGCTAGCCATAACTGTCCATTTTCAGTTTTTACCTCCAGCCTGCCATCTGCTCCAGCATTGACCTGTTGGACGAGGGCATTCTCCATCAATTGTCCGCCCAGTTTGAGAAAGGCATTGCGCAATCCCAGCATATACTTTGTAGGATGGAAGCTACCTTGCCCTTCAAATACGATTGCCTGTGTATAATCAAAAGGAATTGGCACTTCCTGTGTATCTGCAACGCCAATCTTTACTTTAGCTATGGCCTCTTTCAACCGTTGCAATTCTTCATTCTGATCTTCGTTCTGCGCATACATATACCCTTTGCAACGTTGTAGGTCACAATCAATACCATAAGTCCCTACATTCTCTTCAATATCCATTATTGCCTGCCGGGCCGACCGCGCCACCTGTATTGCCTTGTCGGTCCCATGTTGTCTAATAATATCCGTATATGGCGTATCTAATACCGTATTCAAATGTGCAGAAGTACCACTACTTGTACCGAAAGCCATATTATGCGCATCAACAAGCAGGCAATTCAGGCCTTCCCGCTGTAAGCGCACCCCAGTAGAAAGTCCTGTTATCCCTGCACCGATAATCAATACATCATAGCATAAACTTTTACCCATACCCACCGGCGGAAACTCCACCGTATCCTGCCATATGCTTATTTTATTTCCATCTCTATTCATCCCTTGCCGCTTAGATTACAAGATTTGATTTACCCGGAGTTCCCTATTCCAGTTCCGATGCATCGCCAATACCTGCACAAATGTTTCCAGGTCATCCTCTTCTGCCAGCAATACGACGCCCTCGTCCCCATCTGCCAGGGTCATATACATAGGGTCGTATTCTTCTGTATGCCGGTGTCCAAAAGCAATCGCCTTACTATGCTTGTATGCATCGTCTATATAAGCCTGTGCCGTAATATTGAGATACAACCGTGCCCGGCTATCTTTCCCGCCTACCACATAAATAGCGTCAAAGAGAACAGAGTCCATGGTCAAAAAAGTGTAGTCAACTTTGACGGTCTGTCCATTTGCTGCCAAAAGATTACCAAATTTGCTGGATATCAAAAGTAATTCTGCCCCCTCGAGTTCTAGCCTAGCTTTCACCTGTTTAAACTCCTCGTAATCAAACCCCTCTTCGGCCAATGCGGCTACCTTCCTTGTTTTTATAAGATCATATGTGCAGTGATATTCCATCGTAAGCGAAGGAAATACCCGCCCTGTGTCCTGAGCTGGCAATACGGGGTATTCCTTAAAAATCTGTGACGCTATCTGTATTGTTTCGTCGGCAAGTCCCTGCGGTACCGGGAGTCCTAAACGATCGGCAACCAGTTGAGCAAGTTCCACATCGACAACAGCTAGAATCCCTAAGTACCGTTGCCGTACTTCTTCCCGATTTACCTTACCCAGCTCAAAACTGAATGCATCCTGGATATGTTTTTTGCCTATCGGTGTCTGACTATTGTAAAACATACGGGCTTGTGTGAAATGATCCGAAAAGGTCTTGCTCCGTTTTCTTATTTTTTCGCCTTCTACCTGCGCATGATCACTCTCGAAAGGTTGCTCTCCTCTCATCATCGCCGAAAGATAGGGACAGCCACTCCCGGGGACCGAGTGAGGATTGTAATTGCCGGTATCGTTTGGAATATCGTGACGCATCATTCCATCCCGTCTGAAGTTATGGATATTCTTTTTAGGTCGATTTATAGGTAATTCATGAAAATTAGGCGACCCTAGCCGACTGAGCTGTGTATCCAAATAAGAAAATAAACGTCCTTGGAGAAGAGGGTCGTCGGAAAAATCTATCCCAGGGACTAGATGCCCCGGATGGAAAGCAGCTTGTTCTGTCTCTGCAAAATAATTATCTGGATTTCTGTTCAGCTCCAGTGTGCCAATATACTGTATAGGTATTAATTCTTCGGGAATGACCTTGGTCGCGTCGAGGATATCAAACTCCAAAGCCGCTTCCTGTTCTGCTGTTATCACCTGCACACCAAAATCCCAAACGGGATAATTCCCCGTTTCTATAGCATCCCATAAATCCTCGCGATGAAAATCAGGATTCTTTCCTCCTATTTTCTGCGCTTCGTCCCACACAACCGAGTGCACTCCCAATTGTGGCTTAAAATGAAACTTTACAAAGACCGATTTCCCTTTCGCATCGATCAATTTGAACGTATTCACACCAAAGCCCTGCATCATCCGATAACTCCGTGGAATCGCTCTATCCGACATCAGCCACATAACCATATGTGCTGTCTCCGGCATCAGTGACGCGAAATCCCAAAACGTATTGTGGGCAGATGCCGCCTGTGGGATTTCATTCCTTTCTTCAGGCTTCAGAGAATGGACCAGGTCTGGAAAATTGATAGCATCCTGGATAAAAAACACTGGAATATTATTGCCAACGAGATCAAATATTCCTTCCTCCGTATAGAATTTGACTGCAAATCCCCTTACATCCCTTGCTAGATCCGTAGAACCCCGGGACCCCACTACCGTAGAGAAACGAACAAATACCTCTGTTTCCCTTTTCGGATCGGTCAGAAAACCGGCTTGAGTAAATTCAGGAATCGGTGTATGTAATCTAAATACACCATGAGCACCTGCCCCTCTAGCGTGGACTACACGTTCGGGAATACGCTCATGGTCAAAATGGAAAATCTTTTCACGGAATAAAAAATCTTCCAGCAGGCTGGGGCCCCTGCTGCCCGCACGTAATGTATTAAAATCGTCTTGGATAGTGGTCCCTTGATTGGAAGTCAATGGCAGATCAATTCCTTCTCCTTTTGGCTTTGTTCCGTTCTTATCATTTTGTCTCATGGCAAATGTTGCTTTTTGGTTACTCCCTTATGTACAAGCAAGTATCCAAAAGGTTGAAACCAAATAAAAAAGGGGTAGTTACCCCCTTGTTACCGTACTAATACGACATTTGCCTTTTTTTTCTGAAAGTGTCTGTCTTTAATGGACATCAAGAACTTTTTTCATGATATTTTCTTTTGCATGGGTATTCAAGAGCTCTCCCGATAACATCGGGATCGGTTCATGTCTGTTGGTGAGCCGAAGTAATCATGAAAGTTTTATCAGCGTATACTCTTGCCGCGATAGCGTACAATACCGTTAAAACGTACTTTAGGCGATTCTGCCCGCAGCACATCATCTATAAGCAATAATGGCGCATCTTCCGAGCCCGTGACTTTACAATGCAGCATATAGTCCTGCAGACTATCTGCTTTTTCGGGAAGCCAGTATGTTTCTGAATCCCGTGCTCCAGCATAGGCCTTAAGGATATCATATCCTTCCATTCTGAGATTGACCAATAGGTCTCTAACACGTTTCTTGATCATATTTATTAGCTTAATTGTTACCTAAATAACAAGCCAACCCAAAAAGTGTTCATTGGTATCAACTTTTTTTATGGACTTCAATCACCCACATCAGCCTAACACAAGAAGCCTATCCAGATGAAAACAAACTGTTTTTTCATTTTATCTATTAAAGGGCTTTGGGAAAACGGATCAGCTCAATAAGTGTCTTGGCAACTGGAGCTGCCGATAGCGGATTCTGCCCCGTTATGAGATTCTCATCCAATACTACATGTGCTAAAAATGGAACAGCTGCATGGCTAAAATCTCCACCTTCCTCCCTCAATCTAGTCTCCAGTTCATAGGGAATACTATCTTTCCGCAGGACGAGAGACTCTTCCATATTTGTAAATGCGGTAAGACGTCTTCCTTTGAGATAGCCGGGTCTACATTGCTCCATAGAGAGCAAGGCCGCTGGCCCATGACATACAGCCGCTATCGGCTTCTCTTGATCAGCAAATTCGCATAACACCCTTCCCATGTGTGGATGTCGGGCCAAATCCCATAGCGGTCCATGCCCTCCTACAACAAATACGGCATCAAAAGCACAAGCCTTTATATTTTCTAGTGGCAGCGTATTTGCAAAGCACCGTTGGGCGGCATCATCTGCTATAAAACGTCTGTTGGAAGCCGTGATATGTTCTGTCAGTTTACTCATAGGATCTATGGGAGGTTCTCCGCCCAATGGGCTACACATCGTCACCGCAAAGCCAGCCTCCATTAATTCATAATAAGGGTCGGTCATCTCTCCAAGCCAAACTCCTGTTTTCTCGTCACTATTATCCAGTCTATCATGCGAGGTTAATACGAGGAGCACCGCGTTTCTCTTTTCCATTTTTTCCAAATTTTATGTTCACTTACGGAAAAAAGCGGAGCTTTGCTGACATGCAATTGCTCCGCTTTTCTATTTAAATTAAAAGAACGAACTACATCAGGGCATGATAGGCGTAGGCGGTATCAGACTGTCGATACTATCTTTTGTCGATGTCGCCGAGGTATCGATCGGACTGTCGTAGTTATTATCCGGCATACGTTCACTTCTATCTACGCCATCTGTATTATTTCTGTTTCCACAAGCTGCTGTTCCTAAAACAACAAGCATTGTTATACTGAATAAGATCTTTTTCATAGCTATCTCGTTTATATATAAATTTCTGTTTCTCCATAGCGAACAATACAATTGCTCCAGGGTTGAAGCAAAGAAAAATTAGGGTGTTTTATACCACTATCAGCAAGTATAAACACGCATCTTTCATTTTGTTACGAACCAAGTCACAAAAAAGAAGTTATTTAATTCGAAAGCCTTATGGTACAGATAATGAAAAAGAAAAAGACAGATAAAGGTAAAAAAGAGGACAAAACCCTACCTAAATCAAAGGACAGCAAACGGTTAGTACAGTTGTACCGAACCGGACTACGTGGGTATTCTCTAGTTGATGATTCTAGAGAAGGCAAATTTGAAAAGTAAATATAATAGCCTATATTTAACTCTTGGAGATTTCACTATGGATAAACTATCGTTGCGCTGTGAAGATGAACCGATTCATCTTTGTGGTCGGATTCAAGAGTTTGGTTTTTTATTGGTATTTGATACAGACCTCTCCTGCACGGCCGCAAGTGAAAACGTAAGCCAGTGGCTAAAACTTTCGGTTCAGGAACTCCTAGGAAACCCTCTATCCTTCTGTTGGGACAAACTCTCCTTATCGCCGTTCAACATCCAACAACTCTTTTCTTCATTCGAAAAGGATCCCTTATTCCGTGAAGTAACCGAAGTGGCCATCCAAGGCACCCCCTTTTACCTCAGTATACATCAAAGAGAAGGACTGTTGTACCTGGAGTTTGAGCAGTACAATCCATCCAAACCCAATAGTACAAAATTATACTCCCATGCACGCTATCTAGATGCTGCTGGCGATAACCTTTGGTTTGCCCTCTGCGACAGCATCTATCACGTTATTGGTTTTGACCGCGTCATGATCTACAAATTCATGGATGATGGCAGCGGTCAGGTCATTGCAGAGAAAACTGCGGATGACATGTCCTCCCTATTAGGCTATCGTTATCCCGAATCCGATATTCCGGAACAGGCCCGGCAGTTATACAGCCAATTTATTGCGAGACATACCGTCGATGTCGATGCCCCCACCTACGCCATACTAGGCCGGGATATCGATGCGCTCGACCTCGGGCGATGTAGCATACGTGCCCTATCACCTATACACTTGCAGTACCTACGTAATGCAGAGGTAGCGGCCAGTGCCAGCTTTTCCATTTTGGTAGATGGGCATTTGTGGGGGCTGGTCACCTGCCAGCACCGTCTCCCTAGAATGATAGACCTAGGGCAGCGTCACCTCTGCGTATTCCTCGTACAATATACCGTCAATAGGTTTCTGGCCTATCAGCGTAATTTAGATCTACAATACAACAAGCGCATCAAAACCCTTGAATCAGATCTCAAGGAAAAGTTACTTGTAAACCCCGATATCCTCGCCGTATTACGCGATCACGCAGGTTCTTTGTGCGATATGGCGGCTGCAGATGGCCTGGTCATCAACCACCCCGAAGGCACTTACCACTATGGATCATGTCCCAATCGGGAACATTTCGAAAAGATACAACAGCTCATAAGCCTACGTGGCACAAAAGAACTGGCCGCCTATCAACAGCTCCAAGTAGACAGCCCTGATGGCTCTTTATTTCCGGGCGTAGCGAAGGTGGATATCCTAAATATCCCTAAGCTCACCATCTATTGGTTCCGAAAAGCAATTGAGGCAGAAGAAACCTGGGCAGGCAATCCAGAAAAGCACTACCGCTATGACACGAGCACCGGGCTGAACCATCCTTCTCCCCGAACCTCTTTCGAAGCTTGGAAACGTACTGTACAAGGGCAATCCCCTTCCTGGAAAAAGCGGGAGCTGTTATTTATGCGCAGAGTAAAGTATACCGTACAGGACGCTGTGATGAAACGTATGTCCGAAATCCAGGTACTAAACGAAAAGCTCGTCGAACTGAACAGTACGCTCGACACCTATAGTCATACCCTAAGCCATGATCTTAAAAACCCACTTTCGGCAATCAAACTGGCCGCCCAGATCATCCAACAGCGCAGCAACCTTCCTGACGATTTTCTGAAGAAAGTAAGCGGCAACGTACTTGAAGCCGTCGAACTCATGTCAGGTATGATCCAGCGGATTTCTGAATTTTCAAAATCCAAGAGTTTCGAATTTACCCCATGTATCGTCTATCCTGAGGTATTGATCCATAAGATTATTGCAGACGGTAAGAAAGCCTATCCCAATGCCGCTATGGATATTAAAATCGGTACGCTCCACCCTTTCTTAGGTGAAAAGAACCTAGCCTATCAGTTATTTTCGAATGTGTTGACCAATGCTATCAAATACAGCAGTAGAAAGCAAAGTCCCCAGGTACATATTGAAAGTCAGAAAGGCGAAGGACATGTTACCTATCGTATCATAGACAATGGCATCGGTATTCCGGAAGACGAACTGGATACTGTATTCGAAATCTTCAAACGGACAAGTAATGCAGCAGCGTTTGAAGGAGCAGGCATAGGACTTTCTATTGCCAAGCGGATCGCCGACCGGTTGCAGGCCCAGCTGCAAATTGAGAGTCAGCTAAACAAAGGTTCCTTGTTCGTTTTAAAATTCAGAGATCTTCCTGACGAAGAGATTACCGCTACCCCATCAAAAAATCACGCAGAGAAACCACAGCTTCACAAAAACACGTTATAACACTCATATACAACATCTTTTAAACAGCACATCACGATAAACTTCACGCGATTGGCATGGTTTGTGCCTATTGATATATTGAATTATACCCTAGAAAAGTACTATGGAAAGAATAAATCTGAATCTATTAGAAGCCCTGGATCATTCCCCTTTAGCCACTGCTATTTACGATAATTCAGATTTACGGATTGCCTACGCCAATACAGCCATGCTTCATATGTGGTGCATGGATTCCCATATTTTAGGAAAGTGTTTTTCAGAAGTTTTCCCCGGTTTTACAGAAGAAGGCTTTGCCAGCATCCTCCAAAAAGTATGGCATACCGGCATCACCTATCGTGCTACAGACACTCCGGCCGTGATCAATGATGGCTCCGACAAATATATCCGCTACTTTGACTTTGAATACAAAGCATTAGTCGATCCATACGGCGCTACCTATGCCATCCTTCATACCGCCACAGATGTTACCAAACGGCAATTAACGACTCATCAACTACGCTTACGGGAGGAACAGTTGTCTTTTAACAATGATCTGGAAACGCTCACCCATACCCTTTCCCACGACCTAAAGAATCCTTTATCCATTGCAAAGATGGGAATTGGATACCTTAAGAACCAAAAAGATGTGCTTGCTTTCCATAACCTACAGTGGTACGATACCATTGCGCAGGCATTGAACAATGTCGAAAACATTGTCAATCAAACGGTACAACTCAGCGCAGCCCGTTCTATAGCTAATGTACAAGAGGTGAACCAACTCGACAATCAGATATCCACCTGGTGCCAGGAAGTCAAACTGCTTTATCCCCAATTCAAGGGCAATATTTCTTTGGGACAACTCCTACCCGTATACGGTGATATCGGTGCAGTCTATCAGATATTTATTAATACCATCAGCAACGCGGTCAAGTATTCTACCTGCGTACAGCAACCCGAAATCGAAATCTATAGCGAGGAGATCGACAAAGGCACTGTTTATTTTATTAAAGACAATGGAATAGGTATCCCTGAGGATGAACTGGAACAAATATTCTGTGTACACGGTCGTGCTAGCAATGCATCCCGACACCAAGGTACCGGCATAGGACTGTGCCTGGTAAAGCGCCTGATGGAACGGTACCAGGGCACCATCAATATCTCAAGCAAAGAAGGAAAAGGTACCTTAGTGCGTCTGTTTTTCCGCGATGCGGGTTTTACTTATTTTGAGAACAATTAGTCTTCTGTACTGAAACTAATGATTTCCTTGGAATCCCGGTGCCTAAAGCTTAGTGATAGCCGCTCCTTATAGCCGTGCAGTTTTTCATACAATGGATTCTCAGCATACTGAGCCTCCAAATTCCGTAGAGTCTCCAATACCTGCCCATCATCTGTATATTCACCGTATAACACCTCAGTGTGAGTCAGTTTATCGGGTGCTTGCACACTCTTTATCACCTTAATATTCCGTTGATTGAGAGCCTGTTCCATAATCAATATCCATTTT
>JBEBQJ010000084.1:0-19934 GCA_040395455.1 Sphingobacterium yanglingense
AAAAGCAGTTGTCAGGAACAGAAGGAGATAGCCGTATTTTTTCATATGTATATAATATCTACAATAATGCGCTAGCAATGATGTCGAAAGACTCCAATCGTTTCGCTTCATCAAAGATATAATTTGTCGTCATTATTTCATTCGCTTTGTGTTTTTTTGCAAAAGCGGACACTTCAGACCTGATGGTTGATTCTGTTCCAATAAATGTACAGCTGACCATCCGGTCTACAGCTTCTTCTATCTCCCGAATCCCGTCGTATATTGGTTTTTCGGTAGGTGGGGACAGAGGCTTACGGAGATTGGTCAATATGCCGGCAAACATGTTAAATAGGCTGGTCGATAAAAACTGGGCTTCGTCAACGCTTTTTGCTGCTACTATATTCACACAGATGATGAAATAAGGTGCTGCTATGGTAGGTGAGGGCTTGAAATGGCTGTGGTATATTTCGGATGCCTGCTCCAACATTGCAGGCGCAAAATGCGCGGCAAATGCGTATGGTAGTCCTAGTTCGGCGGCTAGGTAGGCGCTGTCTGTACTGGATCCCAGTATATAGATCGGTATATCGAGCCCTTCGCCTGGGAAAGCCCTTACTTTAGCATCTACGTTATTCTCATCAAGGTAACGCTGTAGTTCAAGGATGTCATCTTTAAAGTAGAAAGAGGTATTTAGGTTATTGCGGCGTAAGGCCATAGCTGTAATCTGGTCCGTGCCTGGCGCTCTACCGAGCCCAAGATCGATTCGATTGGGGTACATGCTTTCTAAGGTGCCAAATTGTTCGGCGACAACGAGCGGTGTGTGATTGGGGAGCATGATCCCACCGGAGCCGACTCTTATTTTTGATGTTTTGCCGGCGATATGGCCAATTAAAACGGCTGTGGCCGAACTGGCAATATGGGGCATGTTGTGATGTTCTGCGAGCCAGATACGATGGTAACCTAAGTTTTCTATATGTTGGGCTCCCTTTACGGCGCGCTGTATGGCTTCAGAAGCATTACTGTTTTTGCAGATTGTAGCTAGCTCTAGGGCAGAAAGTTTTATTTTTTCCATACACTAAAGATACAAGAAATGAAAAATAGGAATAGTAATGGTTTTGTCTTTTCTTAGGCTTTAATACCATGTATGACAATAGGATTACCTAAATAATCGGTCGTGAAAAATAGGTAATCTGTGCCGCCATCTTTTATTTTGAACTTTTTCTTGATGTCTTCCACCTTCATAGGGAAGTTTTTTGCAGCGACATTTGCTTTATCCAAAGAAGTTCTTCTTTTGAAAGAAGACAATTCAAAAACTTCTTTAACTAAGAATGCCCGGCCTGGAAAGTCTGTTTCTAGGCTATCGGATGTGTAGAGATGCGAGTGGGTGTGTATTTTGAATAAGTTGAACCGCTTGGCAACTGTTTTGAAAGCTCCAGCCTTGGTGACACTGACATCGGGGTCGTAAAGGTAGGTGAGTGGCTGTGAAGTACGTATTAAGGCTTGTTTTTCTTCTTCTAGTGTAAAAGTCAGGGTCTGTATCTGGTCTGAAAATAAGCGTATAGCGACTATTTTGGCTTCGCCAGTGTAGGTGGAGTCTTGAATAAAAAGCAACTCTTTGCAATCGCTATCTACGCTGATTATGTAGATGAGCTTGACATGTTTAAGCTTTTGAAGGGCGGTGCTGATATCTAATAATGGAGATAGTTTGCAGATAATATAGCGGGATTTGCGAAAGAACATATCCTGTGCTGCTATAATATTGGGTTCGCAATCTTCTAATAGAAATACCTTGGCATGATTGACCCGTCTCGATGGATCAATCAGGATATAATCCAAAGACTGGTCTTCTTGTGCCTGGACAAAATCAACACCATTGGTGGCAATACATATGATATTAGGTACGCCGAGTAGCGTGGCATTGTGCTTGACAATCTGTGAGAGTCTTTCGTTGAGCTCGCAGTGTACGACGATATCTGCCTCTTGGGCCATGTAACAGCTATCAACGCCAAACCCTCCTGTTACGTCGACGACTTTACTGCCCTTCCTAATCAGGGTCTGCTTGATGAGCGCTGTGTGCTCGGAAGAGCACTGCTCGAGATTAATCTTGTCCGGGTAGTATATTCCTGAGGAAAAAGCCCACGTTGGAAGCTTTTTGACCGCACGCTGCCAACCATCGACCTGAGCGGCGATTTCGGAAGAACTCACGCTGTCGAACGGGCTTTTCTTTAAAGCTATGTTACTGGGAGACTGCTCTCGATTAGCTTTAATGTATGCTTGTACCTCTTTATCCAGTATATGGTTATTCATCAATATTTTTCACTAACATCTGACAGGTATAACTGTCCTTAAGTTCGCGAATTATTTCCTTATTTACTAATACCCGGTCGATTGTCTCTTGGTTGTAGTAGCGAATCGTAATCAGTTCTAGACCACGGGCTACCGATACTTTGTATCTTTTCTCTAGTTCGACCAATAGGGTGTCTATGTTTTTTCCGGTATCGTCGATAGCAACTGAAAAACTAATTGCACTATTGTGCATCATGTTTACCTTGATGCGATGCTGGTGGAAAAGATTGAATATATGACTCAGGTTATCTTCTACGATAAAGGAAAAATCCCGAGGGAGTATGCTGATAAATACCTGGTCTACCTTAAAAATAAAGGAAGGGACAGGTAGGGTCTGATTGGTGGTCCTTATCTTTGTGCCTGGACTTTCGGGGTCCAAAAATGAACGGACACTGAGTGTTATTTTTTTGTTTTGTAACGGTTTTATCGTTTTAGGGTGTATTACGGTAGCGCCGTAATACGTAAGCTCGATAGCATCCGTGTAGGATAGCTCGGGGATGAGTTCTGTTTTCTCAAACCATTTGGGGTCTGCATTCAGTACACCCGGTACGTCTTTCCATATGCTGATGTCTTCGACATTGAGACAGGACGCAAAAATAGCAGCGGAATAATCCGACCCCTCTCTACCCAATGTCGTGGTGAAGTTTTCTGATGTGGAACCAATAAAGCCTTGTGTTACAATGACGTGGTCATCTAGTATACTAGGTAGGTCTTTCCTGATTTTTTCTTCGGTAAGTTCCCAGTTTACTTGGGCTTCACGATAGGTGTTGTCTGTCTGTATATAGTTGCGCGCATCTATCCATTGCGTGGATATACCAATATGGCTGCAATAAGCTGCTAGTATCTTAGATGAAACGAGTTCGCCAATGGATACAATCTGATCAAAAAGATAATCGTAAGAGTCTTGTGGTTCTTCTTCCAAAATCCACTCTATCTCGACAAAGGAATTGTTGATGTCATCAAATGCGGGGTGGTTAGGGTCTTCGAACAAGTCCTGTAAGATCTTAAAGTGATCCTGCTTTACTTCTGCCAATAGTTGAAAAGGATCTTTTGTTCCTGTGCAATAGGCTTGGGTAAGCTCTTCTAGCTTATTTGTCGTTTTGTTGATTGCAGATACAACAACAAGTAGCTCTGACGACTTGTATTTGGATATTATAGAAGTTACATTTTTAATGTTATCGGCACTTTTTACAGATGCGCCACCAAATTTAAAAACCTGCATTAATGTGTTATATAAGAGTTACGGTTAGTTGAAACAATGTATTATTGAATGCTTTTGATATATCTTTTGGCTCGTGCATTTAGTAGTTCGTCTACTTGGTTGTAGGGGATTTCAATTGTTGTAATCCCTTCAGCATAAGGCCTTATTTCATATTCATTGTAATAAATGATCAACTTGTCTTTCGTGAGGCCAAAGTTATCATTTAATGCGAATATTCCATCTTCAAAGAAAAAATCTTTAGAAAGACTACTTGTGTCCGATAGGTTCTCTTTCTTACGGAAATATTTCTCTGCTAATTTTGTCAGATCTTTTAGTTTGCCGGTGACAATAAGATCGGCCAATTCCATTCGCTTGAAGAGATCTAGGTCGAAAACTGAAAAAAATGTAAGGTGGTTGCCATGCGCTCCGCCTGTATATTCATTTACTGAAGTTTTCAACGTGAGAAACAGCGGGGTGTTTAATATAATCTTACTGTTGGTGTCTTTGTACCAGACTGCATTAACATAAGTAGTGCTGTTCTCCTCGACAAACTCATTGTAGGCGTCCAAGAAAGATCGAGCTGCTTCTTCAGCATTGTTTTCTCGTTCTACAAAGACGGATGTATTGATGAGTTCGTTCATCTTTGTTTCTTCAAAGATAGGATGTGTTATCTTGTAATAAGCAGTGTCCGTGTGGACTGAATCAACGAGAAAATAATAACTGATTTCTTTTTTTGTATGGTAGGTGTAGTCAAGCGTATCCTGCAAAGAGGTCTCTGCATGTGTCACGCGTTGTGTACTCCTGTTATGCTCATTGGCACAGGATAGGGTAGAAATAAGAACTGTTAAAACTATTCCAATTCGCATTTACTTCTCAAAGTTTAAACTTACGTTAATCCACTCTCCATCGAGTGTCGCACTATAGGATTCATAAAATTTGATGGCAGGCGTATTCCAGTCCAATACTTGCCACATCATTCCAGAATATCCTTCTTCTTTGGCGTGGGCGATAGTGTGGTCTAAAAGCAATTTGCCGATTCCTTTACCTCGATAAGGCTCGTTGAGAATAAGATCCTCAAGGTAGAGACGTCTGCCTTTCCATGTTGAGTATCGGATGTAATAAAGTGACATTCCGATAATTTGTTCGTCGTCTGTAGCTACGAAGGCCCACCAGACAGGATTGCTGCCAAACCCAGACTCTTCAAACTCTTCCATGCTGACTGTTACAGCATCAGGTGCCTTTTCAAACACGGCAAGTTCGTGAATCAAAGTCATCATTGCTGGACAATCTTCTCTGCGCGCATTACGTATTGTAATTGCCATTTATTTAGCTTTAAAATGTTTTATGACTCTCTTCCCAAAAATCGTACTCCCCAATCGAACCATGTTTCCTCCTTGTTCGATAGCGAGTTTGTAATCTGAGGACATCCCCATCGACAAGATGTCGAACGTGTCATCTTTGCGATAATAACTTACTTTGATGCCATCAAAAAGCATCTTCAGTTCGTAGAATTCTTCTTTTACTTCCTTTTCTTTCTCAGTATTGGTAGCGATGCCCATAAGGCCACGAATCCGTACATTTTCCATGCTCTTAAATTCTTCGCTTTCCAGCAGTTCGATGACTTCGGGATGGTCTAAGCCAAATTTTGTGTCTTCTTGAGCAATGTCTACTTGCAAAAGACAGTCGATGACTCGATTGTTTTTGATGGCGTGTTTATTGATTTCTATCAGAAGCTTCAAAGAGTCTACGGATTGGATCAAACTGATAAAAGGGGCTATATATTTTACTTTATTGGTCTGTAGGTGACCTACGAGATGCCATTGGATATCTTGTGGTAGTTTCTCTTGTTTGTCGACAAGTTCTTGCACCATATTCTCGCCAAAAATCCGTTGGCCCGCGTCATAAGCTTCCTGTATATCTTCTATAGGTTTTGTCTTAGAAATAGCGACTAATGTGACCCCTATAGGATTTAGTTCCTGTTGTACTTCCTGAATATTTGCAGTAATGTCCATGTATTCGAAAATTATTTTTGGAGATATGATCTACAAAGGTACCTATTACAAAGGCATTTTGTAAATTTGTACAAATTTAAATAATGCAGCGCTTATATTTTACCATTATTCTATTGTTTTTTTTGCTTGCTTCTTGTGGTAAGCAAAAGCCAAAAGGTGTTTTGTCTGAAAAGGAAATGACAGACCTGATGACACAGGTTTCTCTTATCGATGCCTATTTAAATACCTTGCCTATAGATAGCGGACGTAAAGTGATGCCCGTATTGTATGAACATGCTTTTAAGAAGTTTAATCTAGACTCTGTGTCCTTTGGCAAGAACTTAGATTATTATCTCGGTAGCCCGATATTGACTGAAAAGATATACACGAATATCAATACGGTACTTTCGGAAAAGGATAGAGTTTATCAACAAGAGGACTCTATTCGTAATGCGATTGTGCAGGATAGTTTGCAGGAGGTAATGCGTTTACAACGTTATACGGCCATGGTCAAAGATATGATCAGCAATGTGCATCGAGATAGTACTTCGTATACGTATGTGTTGTATGGTGTTGATTTCTTGAATAAAGCCGAGTTACAACTCAATGCGTATGGTATTCAAGTTCCTGTAATAACGCCTACGGTACCCGAAAAACCTAAAGAAGAGGGCGTCGCGGAGGTTGAAGAAGGGAAATCGGATACAACGAAGAGAGTAGAAGAAAAAGATACAACGCGATCGAAGAAGTTGCTGCGAAAGACTGTTAATTAATGATTTATCCTCAAAATGCGATAGAAAAACTAGGTTTTACGGAGATCCGTGAACTGGTTAAAGAAAAATGTTTAAGTGAGGCTGGGCGGCAGATGGTCGATAAAATACAGCCTCAGATAAAGACGGATCAAATAGATCGTTTTTTAAAACAAACCAATGAGTTTAAAAACTTATTGATACATGATGCTCCGCTGCCTGTAGATCATATGTATGCGATAAAACCTTTGGCCGATAAAGCGAAGGTGGAAGGTTCTTTTCTGAGCGAAGAGGAGTTCTATCGCGTATTGTTGTCTTTGCGGACCGTGTATGCTATCATCCGGTATTTTAATGAGCGAGAAGGACAATACGCGCATTTGGAATTGCTGTTTGAGCATCTACCGATAGAGAAAGCTATTGTTCGGTCTATCGAGCAGGTGTTGGATGACAGAGGGCGGTTGAAAGATAATGCTTCACGGTTATTATTGGACCTGACACAGCAAATCTCAAAGAGTGAGCAAGAAGCGCGCAAACGTCTGGACAGTGTCTTCAAACAGGCACAGGCACAGGGATGGACTGCTGATGGCAACCTAACTATTCGTGACGGAAGGATGTGTATTCCGATTCTGGCGGAGAACAAAAGGAAATTGAAAGGGTTGATTCACGATGAATCGGCTACGGGACAAACGGCTTATATCGAGCCTGAAGAAGTCTTTCATCTAAATAATAAAGTAAGAGATCTGGAGTTTGAGCGTAGAAGGGAGGTCATCCGAATACTTACGGATTTGACTACGGAGCTCAGACCGCATGTACCTTTATTATTGGCGTATCACGGATTGCTGACCAAGCTTGATTTTGTACGGGCAAAGGCGCTATTCGCTATCGATATACAGGCGAATATGCCAATCCTTACGAAGGACGCTAGTATCAATTTGGTACAGGCAAAGCACCCTCTGTTATTGTTGAATTCGATGCGGGATAAAACGCATACTGTGGTGCCTTTGAATATCAAGATAGATGATACTGATCGGATTATCTTGGTCTCTGGTCCGAATGCGGGAGGTAAATCGGTGTGTATGAAAACGGTGGGACTGTTGCAACTCATGCTGCAGTCAGGGTTATTGATTCCTGCTGATGATACGTCCTCTATGGGCGTCTTTAAACAGATTTTTGCAGATATTGGTGATGATCAGTCTATTGAAAGTGATTTGAGTACCTATAGTGCGCACTTGTCGAAAATGAAGCACTTTTCAACGTTTGCAACTCCGAGGACTTTAATCTTGATAGATGAATTTGGAACTGGTACCGATCCTCAATTTGGTGGACCAATAGCGGAAGCGGTATTGGAGCAATTGAATAAAAAGCAGGTGAGAGGTGTGGTGACTACCCATTATTCTAACTTGAAGCTGTTTGCCAGCAATACGGCAGGATTGGAAAATGCGTCAATGTTGTTTGATAATGCGCAGATGAAACCGCTGTATATCTTGCAGGTGGGGAAGCCGGGGAGTTCTTATGCTTTTGAAATTGCACAGAAGATAGGGCTGTCGAAGGAAATTTTGGAATCGGCCAAGAACAAGATCGGGGTTCAGCAGAAGAAAGTTGATACGCTTTTGGTGGACTTAGAACGTGATAAAAAGGAGGTGCTGGATACGAAGGTGGCAGTCACTAAACGAGAAAAAGAACTTATCGAATTGAAGGCTAGGTATGAGTCACTACAGGCTTATATCGAAGAAAATAAAAAAGAAATACTAAAAAAGGCGAAGGAAGAGGCGAAGGTAATCCTAAAGGATGCCAATCGATTGGTTGAAAATACGATTTCGGAAATCCGCTCGGTGAAGGCCGATAAGGAAAAGACAAAGGAGATCAGGTCTAAGCTCAATGCATCTCTAGATCAGCACAGCAGTGCGACGGCGAAACCTAAAGTGACCAAAACGGTGGTGAAGAAAGAACCTGAAGGATTTGAGGTGGGAGATTGGATACGTATAGATGATTCTGGCTCTGAAGGAGAGATTATCGAGATAACAAAAAACAATAGTTTGATTGTCGCTTTAGGTGAATTACGAACTGTTGTTAAAATGAATCGGGTAACGAAGTTGAGAAGTAAGGAAAAGTCAAAAGCGATTAAGCGGACTTCTGGAGTGTCCGCGACATCCGCTGCAGATTTTCATCCAGAGGTGGATGTGCGTGGTATGCGAACAGAGGATGCGCTCCATAAGATAGAGCTTGTCTTGGATAGGGCCGTAATGATCGGCTATCCATCTTTAAAAATCGTACATGGAAAGGGTGACGGAATATTGCGTAAATTTATCCGGGATTATTTACGTAAATATAATCACGTAAGTCGCTGTGAGGATGAGCATGCAGATCGTGGAGGGGATGGTATAACTTACGCTTATATCGGATAGGCACGGTGTTTGTTTTTCTATATTATTAATTTTTAACGCACGCTAAAACACGAATTATGGGATTTGTTTTTAAAGGTTTTTTCTTCATGTTGGGACTGACGGGGCTTGTTGTGGGGTGTAATTCTTCGGGTTCAATAGAGCAAAAGAATAGTCTTGCAGGTGATTATCTATTCCTGTCAGAGGGGGATACAATAAGCCTAGCGCTGCAGCAACAGAAAGATTCGGTATTCGGAGAGTTGAAATATGCTTTCTCGGGTAAGGATAGAAATGTTGGAAAGATAAATGGGACATTGAAGGATAGCCTGATAACAGGAGACTATAGTTTTGTATCGGAAGGAGTACCTTCTGTCCGGCAGGTTGTTTTCAGGTTGACAGAGCAGGGTTTGGTAGAAGGCTATGGTGAAATAGAAGAAAGTAATGGTAAGATGATATTCAGTGATAAAGATCATCTGAGTTTCGACCATGGCATGATTCTGCGCAAGAAGTAGTATTACCGCCCTTCTTTAAACTCGGAGGGAGTCATTCCGGTCTTTTTCTTGAAAAACTTTGAAAAGTCGGCATGATCATAAAAGCCTAGGCGATACACGATATCTTTCATAGAGAGCGTTGAGCTTTTCAGTAAACGTTTTGCTTCTAAGGACAGTCTATCCTGAATCAGTGAAGATGCCGAGACATCGAGTACTTTTTTACACAAGATGTTGAGGTAATTTGGGGTAATGTTGAGTTTGTCGGCATAGAAGGATACAGACTTTTCTTCGGTATAGTAACGGTCTATGTAAGCTAAAAAACGAGATAGGAGAGGTGTAGCACTATATTTTGCGAAGTCTTCGAATCTTGTGGCCGCAGATTGGCTCACAAGTAGTGCAATCAGATTAATACGCATCTGGATGATATCCCATAGTATGTCTTGCTTTGACATCTCGTCATGGATGGCTACAAATTCCTGGAGGAGTGATTGGTATTCCTTAGCATCTATGTTGATGACGGGATGGTTCTCGTAATACGATATGGCGAATCTTAAATAGGGAATAAGGTGTTCGAACCATTCTCGGCTCACCATAAGTTGATAGCCAATGCTGTTTTTTCCCATCTTCCATTCGTGCACCTGACCTGGGAAAAGCAGGTGAATCTGATGGTCCTCAATAGGATGATTTATAAAGTCGATGGAATGTGTGCCTTTCCCTTTTTCGAAGAGCATAATGATGAAGAAGTCATGTTTGTGGGGGGATTCAATAAGGTGCTCGCCCCGGAGCTCATGATAGAGTACGTTGCTGCTGGAAGGAAGGGTTTCGTTAAATTCTTGAATGCCCAAAATGGGAAAGAAATCTGAACCGTGACGCATGCCTTATAAGTTTTTTATAAAAATATAAAACTTATAAGCCTTTTTGCTATCCGAGAAAAAATATTTCTCTCGGTAGCAATAAGTTCTAGATAGTGTGTGATGTGTGTGTTACGAGCAATTTATTTAAGTTACCTCAATAAATTGGCGATAGAATGAAATCCCCGGGATTCGGCGTGCTGCAATGGTGTGCGGTTGTCGTGGTCAGGGATATCTAAGGTGGCGCCAGCATCTTTTAATAGTTGAACGATCTGTTGAAACCGTTCGGTGCCGTCGCCTAATATAACAGCTTCCATGAGGGCAGTCCAGCCGAGACGGTTGACATGGTCTATAGGAAAGCCCTTGGTTGAGGCCAATAAACGTACAGTCTCTACATGACCGCGTTCGCAGGCAGGAATCAACGCGGTGCCGTTGTATCTGTTGAAGATGTCGAAGCGGGCACCATGAGCAAGGTATAATCTGACCAATTCGGTCTGCCCACTGGCTCCAGCATATAGGAACGGGCTATCTTGATTGTGGGCCTGTAGGTTGACGTTTGCTCCGTTTTTAACTAGAATCTTGGCGATTTCTATCTGTTTATTATTGGTCGCAATGAGTAGAAGCGATCTTCCACTGTCGTCTTTTGTATTTACATCGGCACCTTTTGAGAGTGCATTTTTGAGGGCTATGGTATCTGCTTTGTTTACCGCAGATAGGATATCCGATTGTGTCTGCATGTTGTCTTGATTTTGTACGGGTAATTCCGCCTGACAAGAGACCGTCGATAGGGCAAGTGCCAGTAGAAGTAGGGACATATTCATCGTGCTTGAAATTAATAAACCTGGTTGCCTTTATGAATTAAGGATGTAATAGGTGAAATCCTCGAAACAGCTTCGGCCGAGCAACTGGCATTGACAAGTACAGCACTCGCTTCATCTCCGATTTTGGGCCATTGTTGTTGGCCCTTATCGTCAAGTGGAGCAGTACCTGCGGTGGCTAGTTTTAATGCACGGGACAGCGCAAGTTCGCTCGTGTACCCATATAATTGTGCCGCAAGGTTGGCTTTTTGCAATACGCTACCACTACCGAATGTATTCCAATGATCGACTATACTGTCATTGCCTAACGTGACATTGACTCCATGTTTTAAGAGTGTTGGAATAGGCATAGTAAGACCACCAAAGGGTACTGTCGATACAATTCCTATTTGAGATTTGGCCAGTTTTTCAGCAAGCTCTTCCTGTTTAGGTCTGTCGATGCGCGCCAGAACAAAGGCATGGCTGAGGTAAGTCTTACCTTTGAGGGATGGGTTTTCATTGACCTTTTCAATGAGATATTCTACCGTTTGTAATCCCGATTCTCCTGATTCATGCAGGTGTATGTCGATTCCCTTATGGTGATCGAGAGCGAGCTGTACGGTAAAGTCCATGGTCTTCTCGATTGCTCCATCAATGGTGTACGGGTCTACACCGCCGATAAAGTCGATATCCATTCTGGCCGCCTCTCTTAGGTAAGGGGCACTTTCCGTATAGAAGACACCATGCTGAGGGAATGCCACCAGTTCGGCACTAAAGCCATTCTTTTTATTTTCCAACGCCTTCTGTAAATTCTTAAGAGAATCGAGCTTGGAGGTTGGTTCTATATTGACATGGCTACGAGCGAATCCAGTACCATTGGATTGTAATAGCTCAATAAGCTTTTCCGCTTTGTATGTAGATTTTACCAATAGATCAGGAAGTATCTGCTGCTCGAGTGCAATCATACCTTTAACTCCGCCCGCACCACGTCTTACAGCTTGCCAACGTTCGCCATAATACGTCTTGTCCAAATGGATGTGCATATCCTTGAAGGAAGGTAAAAGCAACATGCCTTTGGCATCGATAGCGTCCCCTATATTCTGCTGTCCGCTACTTATTTTGGTGAATTTTCCATTTTCTATTTCAATGGAAAAGAGGCCTGTCTTGGTAGCGATAATAGTCTCTCCGTCATACTCAAATCCGGTCTCCAGTCGGACATTTTTTAACTTAAGCTTGTTTGTTGTCATGACTTTGTGTGTTTTGTCCAGGCGATTTGCCCCTAGTATGGTTGAACCTACAGATAGCCCCGCTACTGCTAGCGCTGAGCTTCGAATGAAATTTTTCCGTGATAGGTGTCCCATGTTCGTTATATGCTTTTATACAAAAATAAAACAAGCTGACCTAAAGTGTGGGTATATTTTATAACATTACCTGTACGATTTATAGCTTAGGGGCGTGCGACGCAATTACTCTTCGTATAAGCGGGAGGCTTGAATGCCATGTGTCGCTAAGCTGGAAACTATTTCAATATGGTCTAGTCGTATCCCTTCTATAATCAGTAAGTTATAGATCGAGTCAAAATCTATCTTCCAATGACGGATCTTGGCAATCCGTTGTAGTGCGTCCTGTACCTTTTGTGCAGACTGGGGAGTCTTGATGTTGGTTTCGAAAATGAGTTTTTCCATGATTACTAAAGTTTTAGTGTGGGACATTAAAAGTGTCCGATAAAGTCGATGTATATCACCGAACTGTTGATTGAAGTATGCTTAAGGTAAGAAAAACTGATAGAAGATTTATTGCTTAGGTTATATAATGTAATATGTCTGTGGAAAAATGTAATAAGTTCCAAACGGGGCTTTCTTTTGTAAAATGTCCCCATCAGAAGTTCCGTTTTTGCTTTCGGAATTCGTGAATACGCCTCTTTTTACATAAGTTTGAACTATAAAAAGAGCTTTTATACTTCCGTTATCTATGTCTGATAATATCATTTATGCCATTTTTGGAGTCCTTGGGGTCCTCTTAGGAGGACTATCGGTGTACTGTCTTTTTTTACGTAGGGAAAATCGTAGAATACGGATGGAGGGAAGGAGACAGGAGGACGTCTATAAACGTATGCACGATCGTCTTGATGATGTACATCGTACAGAATTAAATCCCCACCTCTTAAAGAATTCGCTGAATGCGATATTGTCACATGCGTATCAGACCTATTTTACAATGGATAAATTGGCGCAGGTATTGGACTATGTCCTATATGAGAGCCCAAATAAGTTAGTGTCACCCAAAGAAGAAATCGAGTTTGCTTTAAATCTGATTGAAATCAATAAAGTAAAGCTTAGTCCATTGTTTGATATACAGGTGAAGGTCGAGGTAGATGAAGAAAATGAACCTTTGTTTTTATCGGCAGTGATGGTTCCGCTGATTAGCATTGATCTGATCGAAAATGCATTTAAGCATGCAGATATCCAAGGTGAAAATTCTTTTATAGCAATCGTCATCAGTTTTCAAGAAGGAGTGCTGGAGATTACTGTTAACAATACCATTTCTAAGAAGTCTCCTTTAGCAAAAAGAAAAGGGGGGATAGGAAGTAAAACTCTTGAAGAGCGATTGATGCGCTACTATGCAGGAAGGCATGAGCTGAAAAGGTTTGTTGAAAATGATATCTATAGTGCTTACTTACAAATAAAAATGTATGAGTAATAGAAAGTTGAAGTGTATTATCTTAGATGATGAAATGCCCAGTTTAAAGTTCTTGAAGATACTGTTGGGGCAGCTCGAAGGGATTGAGATCGTCAAGGTCTTCAATGACCCACTGACGCTCGTCAAAGAATACCGCGAACTTGAATTCGACTTTTGTATACTTGATGTCGAAATGCCCCAGCTTACTGGGTTTGATATAGCAGAGATTCTTCGGGATTATCCCATTATTTTTGCTACGGCCTATAAGCAGTATGCCAGCGAGGCGTTTGATATTAATGCTGTAGATTATGTTACCAAACCCATTTCGTTACAGCGGCTTAAGCAGGCTGTGGAAAAAGTCAAATCCCGGTTTTCGAAAAAGGGAGCTGACTTGACCTATGCCCAGTTTAATACCGATAAGGGCAAGGCCTTGATTCATTTTGATAAGATTTTATTTATCCGCAATTCGGATGTAGATAGCCGGGACAAGATCCTGTTTTTTGAGGATGAAACCGATGTCACTGTTAAGAATATTAGTTTTGGTGGGCTGTTGACTGTTTTGCCCGATTCCGATTTTGTACGTATTAACAAGCGCGAGATTATATCCCTACGTATTGTGAAGTTCTTTAATTCGGAAGAGATTGTGACCACCATGAAAGATCAATTGGATAAGCCTATTGTATTAGGATTGAGCGAAACGTACCGTAAGTCTTTTATGGAACTCCTTACCGGAGGTTAGTTACATTTTTTTACTGCTTCATTACATTTTTTTACCCAGATTTTGCGGGACATCTTAAGGCCTAAAACATTATGGTATTTTTGTGTATCATATTATTAGCACAATCAAAAAGGTAAGATGAAGAACTATAAGAATACGGTATTTTATGTGATTTTGGTGGGCGGTCTACTTGCTGTGATGTATGGTGTCATCATGCTGGGGACACAATTACAGAATGCGGAGGCTATCGCTGATAAAGCAACTAGTGCAAATGCCTGGCAAGATTTTTTAGATTCTATCCATCATAGCCTAAGGCATCCGCTGGCTATCCTGTTGGCACAGATTGTAACGATTATTATTGCCGCCCGCATTATGGGATGGGTATGTATCAAAATAAAACAACCTGTTGTAATTGGGGAGATGTTGGCCGGAATAATTTTAGGTCCCTCCTTGCTTGGTTTACATTTTCCGGAGATTTCGGCTGTTCTTTTTCCAATAGATTCGTTGAGTAACTTACAGTTTTTAAGTCAAATCGGATTGATCCTATTTATGTTTATCATTGGTATGGAGTTGGATCTGAGTGTGCTTAAAAATAAGGCGCATGACGCGGTGGTGATATCGCATGCAAGTATTGTTATTCCCTTTACTATGGGGGTAGGACTAGCTTATTTTCTTTATCAGTACTATGCTCCAGCTAATGTAGAGTTTCTATCCTATAGTTTGTTCATAGGCATATCGTTAAGCATTACTGCATTTCCGGTCTTAGCGCGGATTATCCAAGAGCGGGGACTTCAAAAATCAAAGTTGGGTGCATTGGTCATCACCTGTGCGGCCGCGGATGATATCACTGCTTGGTGTATTCTAGCTGTAGTAATCGCTATTGTGAAAGCGGGAGCAGCAACAAGTGCAATTTATACCGTACTTCTGGATGTGGCTTATGTATTGGTCATGATTAAAATCGTGCGGCCCTTTTTGCTCCGTGTGGGAGAAGTTAATTCTTCCAAAGATAGTCTGGGCAAGCGCGAAGTCGCCATCTTCTTTATCGTATTACTGCTCTCTGCTTTTGCGACTGAGGTGATTGGAATACATGCGTTGTTCGGCGCTTTTATGGCGGGAGCCATTATGCCCGAAAGTACACGGTTTAGGTCGATGTTTATTGAGAAAATTGAAGACGTAGCCGTATTACTACTATTGCCTTTGTTTTTTGTATTCACGGGGCTGCGCACACAGATCGGCTTACTTAATGAATTGGAGCATTGGCTGATTGCTGGGGTAATCATACTTGTTGCTGTAATAGGTAAGTTTGTGGGAAGTGCGCTGGCTGCGCGTTTTGTAGGGCAGAGCTGGAAAGATAGTCTGAGTATCGGAGCATTGATGAATACACGTGGGCTGATGGAATTGATTGTGCTTAATATCGGGTATGATCTGGGGGTATTGAGTGCCGAATTATTCTCTATGATGGTATTGATGGCTTTGGTGACCACCTTTATGACAGGCCCTTCGCTCGATCTTATAAACCGCTTGTTTAAGCCTAAGAAAAGTGCAATGGGAACCAAGATACAAGACAGAACAAAATATAAGATTCTTCTTTCTTTTGCGAAAAGTAGTACCGGGATATCGTTATTTAAGTTGGCCAACGCGCTTACAGCACATTCTAAAGATAACTCGGTGATCACAGCTTTGCATATAGCACCTTCAAATGAACTACATCACTATGAAGTGGAAGAACAGGAGGAGGACACCTTCCGGGATCTTAAAGAAGTGGCGAAGAAACTGGAGCAATCGATGTCGTCTGTGTTTAAGATATCGAGCGATATTGATACAGAGATTATTCAGACAACGCGTGAAGCAGAAACAGATCTCTTGTTGTTGGGGGTGAGCGAATCGATATATGAAGGAAGTATTTTAGGACGGTTTTTGGATTTCACCTCACGTATTATTAATCCAGAGAGACTGCTGCATACAGTAAAGCAAGCTGAATCACCTTTTCTGACTTTCAGTCGTAATGATCAAATCAATGCAAGGGTGACAGCAGCTGTAGGTATTTTGATCGATAAAAATTTTACTGCTGTAGACCGCGTTATTGTTCCTGTTTTTCAACAGCAGGATATGTTTTTACTAACTTACATTCAAAAACTCATACATAATAGCAACTCACAGGTTATTGTTGTTGATTTTAAGAATGCGTTGAAAGATAATGAAGTATTCCGGGAGAAGTTGCGGCAATTAGAGCAACAAGTGCCGAACCATTTGGTCATCTATGGCGAGCAGGAGTTGACCGAGGATACGTGGCAGAAGCAGGATCTGATGCTCATTAATCTGACGGTATGGGAGGATCTGGCCGCTAAAGAAGTGACGTGGCTAAAAGACGCCCCTTCGACTTTGTTACTTATCGATAAGAAAAAACTTTCATGACCTGCTTGCTGAAGGTTTATGAAAGTTCGTGATGTCCATTAAACCGAACGAAGATAACTTATTGGATGCGTTGAAATACAATATCGAATCGGCTAAGACAGGTACTTTCATAAAAAAAAGGAGAATACTTACTCATTTGGACGGAATGCTTGTTTTCTAGGGGATCTAGCGTATGCGAAGCGAAAACTTCGGTAACGACTGTCACGAACCCACTTGTTTTTACGTTATAATTACTAGATTTGACGAGATTTTGATGTGCAACTAGTGATAGAAGTAAATAAAATGGACCAAATGGTTAGCGATTTTCGGGCAGGTAAGCCTGAAGCCTACCAGGACATTTTTTATCTTTTTTACCAACCTCTTTGCTTATTTCTTGCCAAAATGGGATTAGATAACTTCGTTGCAGAAGAGATTGTTCATGATAGCTTCTTAAAGTTATGGAACAGGAATGGCGATTTTTCCGAACTTCATAGTATTCGCTCTTTTCTCTACGTAAGTTGTAAAAACGCAGCGCTCAATCTCTTGGATAAAGAGAAGAGACAACGGGTCAAAGAAGAGGGCTATCAATACAGCCTCGAGTGGTTTGATGTCCCTGTGACACAGCAGATGATTTATACCGAGACTATTCAGGAAGTACACCTGGCAATAGAAAAGCTCCCCGGGCAATGCCAAAACGTAATACGGCTTCTATTTGTGGAAGGGTATACGCCTCAGGAGGTGGCCGACGAGCTGGGTATTACAAGTAGTACGGTCTACAATCAAAAAATGCGTGGTATACAACTGCTTAGGAATCTTTTAGACAAGGATCAGTTATTCGTGTTTATGCTGGTTTTTGCGGATGTTGTTTATTCTTCTGTAAAATAAAGCGTCTGATTACGAGGTTTTTGTGTTTTTCTTGAAGGAATCTTTAGAGATTCTGATCCCATTTTCTGTTATACAGTTGATTATGGCGAAATACCCTCAACACATTGCGAAGATTTTATCTGCTGTACATTTTAGAGAATGGACGGAGGAAGAGAAATTATATATTAATGCCTGGTTGGCGGAGGATGTGCGTAATCAAGCGGTATTGGATGCGGTATTGCGTAAAGTGGATGTTTCTAAGGATTTGCAACTGCTTAACTCTTTTGATACCTCTCAGGCTTGGGAGAAGCATAAGTCTTTGATTAATATGGCGCCATCGGTCGATAGCTCAAATAATAGCTACAGATGGAAGCCTTTTTTGTACATGGCAGCTTCACTTGTGCTAGTGTTAGGTGTCGTTTTCTTTGGTGTACGCCAAGGAAGATCAGTACAAGAGGAGCCGATGGCAGCTATTCAACCGGGCGGAAATCAGGCTACACTTAAGCTAGCAGATGGTACGGTGGTCTCCTTGAATGCTGCTGAAGATGGACTTTTGATGAATAATGGACTTACCTACGAAGATGGCGGGGCGGTAGCAGGTGTTAAGAAATCCGATTTTTCTTCGTTCGAAATGAGCACACCACGAGGGGGACAATACCGGATGACGCTACCCGACGGGAGTAAGGTCTGGCTTAATGCAGATACGAAACTAGCTTATCAAGAAGATGAAGAGGAGCGACATATCGATATGGAGGGGGAAGCTTACTTTGAGGTAGCCCATAATTTAAAGAAGACGAAAGGGAAAGAAAAGGAAGCAAAGCCATTCAGGGTATTTACTAATGGACAAGAGGTTTCCGTGTTGGGAACGCATTTTAACGTGAAATCCTATACAGGTGAGCGCAGGAACTATACGACGCTGCTCGAAGGTTCGGTACGGATCAGTACAGAGAAGGAAAGAGTGGTATTGGTCCCAGGGGAGCAGAGTGTGGTAGAGGGGGCTTCAATAAAGAAAGCGGTGGTGGATCCATCTACCGTTATAGCTTGGAAAGAAGGGAATTTTGTTTTTAATTCCGAACGTTTGGACGAAATCTTACAACAGGTAGGACGTTGGTACGATGTGGATTTTATCATTGAAAAGGAATACTTAAAGAGCGAGAAATTTGAGGTTATGCTGCCTCGTTTCGGTCAATTGAAAGAACTGCTGGAACTATTGCAAAAAACGGAGAAGGTTAAATTCCGTTATGAAGACAGAAAAATATATGTAAGAGAAAAATAATAATAAAAGGAAGGGTAGAAGCGATTGCGGCGCCTCTACCCGAAGGCCTAAAACTGTAGTACAACAAATTTTTAAAACCTAATCAAATGTATGAAAATTATGGACAGGATAACCGTGTCTCGAGCGGTTATTTTGTTGGATTAAAACAATTTGTCTGTTACCAACTACTAAGAGGTAGCAGAACGTGGAGGAGAAGAATTATGCGAGTGTCATTGACTTCTATTTTTATGACTTTCTGCATGATGCAGCTGTCCGCTAGTGGTATAGCACAGCAAGTCACGCTGAAAGCAAAGTCAACATCAGTACGCCAGGTCTTTATGGCGATCAACAAGCAGACGGGGTATCATTATGTATGGTCTGCCCGTGATGTAGATCCGAATGCCAAAATTTCGGTCGATATCGTGCAGAAGCCCCTAGATCAGGCTTTGGTTTCGATTTTGAACAGCCTTGATTTGAGTTACGAGATTGATAATAAAACGATCATAATCAAGGAAAAAGGAAGGGTTGCTTCAAACAATGCTACAAATCGTGTTACGGCTTTTGAAGAAGTACAGCAAAAGCAGGTATCTGGACGTATCGTAGATGCGCAAGGAAAACCTGTCCGTGGTGTAAGTATCCGTGTCAAGGGAACCGAATTGGGTACCGTGACTGATGAACAAGGTTACTTTAAGTTTACACAGACTGTTGACGCGGGACAAAAATTAGAATGTTCTTGTATAGGCTATAAATCGATGGAAGTAACGGCCTCTACCAATATGGGGACGATTGTACTTCAGGATCTGAGTGCCGAGGTGGAAACCGTAGATGTGGTGGTCAATACGGGATACCAAAAAATCAGTAAAGAACGTGCTGCAGGTTCATTCTCACAGATTACTTCTAAAGATATGGAGGGCAGGTTGCAGACTAGCTTTCTAGAACGTGCTGAAGGTTTGTTGCCAGGTATGAGTCTGAATCTTAATAAATCCTATGCCAATCCACAATATAACAATAATGCAGTAGGTGTTGAAGTTCGTGGCCGCGCTACATTAAACGCAGAGGCAACTCCATTGATAGTGGTAGACGGTATGCCTTATCAAGGCGATTTGACGGCCCTCAACCCGAATGATATTGAATCTATGACTATATTGAAGGATGCGTCAGCTGCCTCTATTTATGGGGTGCGTTCATCCAATGGGGTTATTGTTGTGGTAACGAAGATGGGTAAAGAAGGACCTGCTAAGATT
>JBEBQJ010000085.1:0-19785 GCA_040395455.1 Sphingobacterium yanglingense
ATCAGTAGCCTTTGTCGGTGATGGTGTCAACGATGCACCTGTGGTCGCATTGAGTGATGTCGGTATCGCAATGGGAGGACTGGGAAGTGATGCGACGATAGAGACTGCCGATGTTGTGATACAGGATGATAAGCCGAGCAAAATACCGATGGCTATACGGATCGGAAAGAAGACAAAGCAGATTGTGTGGCAGAATATTACCCTTGCTTTTGTAGTAAAGGGTATTGTATTGATATTGGGTGCAGGCGGGCTTGCTACCATGTGGGAGGCCGTATTTGCAGATGTAGGGGTAGCGCTTATCGCCATTCTGAATGCCGTACGGATTCAGCGCACCAAGTTTGATTAAGAAAGCTTAACCGGAGATTATCCAAGTTGAGATAGGATAAAATCGGCGCGCTGTGCTATGGATAGCTTGGGTATTTCAATTAAGGTATACCCCAAGCTGTCGTACACGGTACGCATAGACTCATAAGTCGCTTCTGCCTCTGCAAAAGATTGTTTTCGTTCTGTATCATTAACATATATTTCCTTCCAGGGAGGGGTGATGAACACTTTTTTGAAATAGGGGAGGTTGCGGCAAGCCTCTTCTAGTTGTGGAGGGAGTGCGATACCACAGAGTAATAGATAGCCCATGATATCGGGTATCCCTCTGTCATAGAAGGTAAAGCCACCCGTTTGCCGACTTGTTGCATTTTTATAGTCAATTGTAGCTTGTTGAAGCATCTCCATGGCGAAGCCAAGCGGATCTACCCAAGGTAACTTGCTCCCCTGGGTACGCATTTGTTCAATGATGATCATACGTCCGACTTCAGGAATACAATGGTAACCCAGCGACGTCATATGCGCAATGATGGAGGATTTGCCCATACCTGGTCCTCCAGTAATCACAATGTTTTGTGCTTGCTGTATTGTATACATAGTGGTAATAAGTTAAGTGAATTAATTCTATAAGGATAAACTCAGTTTAAGGAACTGAAGTGTAATAAAGGTCAAGAAGAAATAATGGGAATACATTGGTTCGGCCTTCTCTAATCGAATACCGAACCCAATATAAGGATTATTGTTTTGAATTGCTAAAAATTGTTGTACCCATGCTGGCTGCTACAACGCAGCATATCGATATCCATTGCATAAAGGTGAGTGTCTCTTGAAGAAAAAGTAACCCGGAAAATGCTGCGAAGGCCGGTTGGAGACTGGTCAGGATACTGAAAGTCTTCGCGGGCAATCGCTTCAGTGCTACAAAGTCTAAAGAGAATGGAAGCGCACTGGAAAAAATGGCAACCCCGAGTCCTTTAAGCAATAATAGTGGCGTGACCTGAAAGATAGCTCCATCCCAAATAGAAAACGGAATGATGAGTAAAGTCGCGAACAGCATTCCCGTCGTCACGGCATCCTTACCTTCCATTACTTTGGATACCTTACCTCCCATGACGATGTACATCGCCCAGAATGTTCCTGCCAACAAGGCAAGACCTAGTCCAATGAGGTCTATGTCATTATTAGTCCATGGGACGATAAGCAATATCCCGGTGCAGGCCAATAAAGCCCAGACAACATCCAATAGTTTGCGAGACAATACCAGTGCCAGAAATAGTGGGCCAACAAATTCCACTGTAACAGCCAGGCCTAAAGGAATACGTTGTATCGCAAGATAAAAAATAAGATTCATAGCTGCGATACCTATACCATATAGTGCCGCGTACCACCATTGTTGTTTTGTGAATTTAGAGAATTCAGGTCTATTGATTAATGTCAGTAGTATAGCCGATAGTCCTATGCGTAGCGTGCTCGTACCTACAGCACCTATAGCGGGGAATAATTGCTTTGCGATCGATGCTCCTCCCTGTACACAGGCCATAGATAGAAGCGCCGCAGGGACAGCTATTTTCGTGTTTTTAGTTGACATAGTTGTTTTGTTCTGATAATAGACAGGCGATAAATCTACAAAAACTTATTGATACCATAGTTGCCGTTAATGGTTAATTATTCGCGTAGCGAGAGCGAATTTAAATTAGTTAAAAAAAAGTTAGATAGATGCACTATTTTTAACCCAACAAAACAGACTATATATGCAAAAAAAGCCTTTATTGGTGACCTTGGGCCTCCTCCTTTTATTTATTGTTGCAGTTCTCCATTTTCTCGTAGGTTGGCATCATATACCACACCATTTTCAGAGTCTGACTTCAAGTATATTTAATACACAGACCGGTGAGCCAGCAATAGCAGAAGAACCAATAGGCATGGGCGGACAAGAAGCCGATACCCTGGCGGTTAGCATGGCGATACGCGAACCTTTCGATACATTGTATTGGGGAGAGCAGATTCGTAAAGGTGAGTTTATTCCGGATGATGTCAAAGAAGGATATACTTATTTTAAAAACCTAGATTTAAGTAATCTTAAAGAGACCGATAGTAAACCTACAGACTTAGAGACCCAACAGGCTATTGTACATCGATACAAGCAAGATATGGTGGCTTTATTGAGCGAAAATGATGCCCATATCCGTATAGGAACAGCCTTCGAAGCCAAGTTGCAACCAGTCGACGATGATAATCCCGAGATAGCCCGTGTGACGGCTATGGTCTGTGCTTTTGATAGTAAAGGTAACAATCTCGGCAACATTCAGGAGCCATTATACATCGTATACGATTTCGTTCGGTTTCAATCAGATCCGAATACATGGTACATAACGGATTTCTCACAGACTATACCTTATGATTATACGCTTTTTAAAGGCAGGTTTTAGTAAGAATCTTGTTGTAGCCCTATCGCTGTTGGTATCTCTTGAAGCTTGCCGTAGCGATAATCCTGAAGCTCAATTGACCCGGATGTTTGTCACAACAAATAGTGGAAGTCTTTATTGCTTGGATTTAGCCACGGATTCGGTACGTTGGCAGCAGGTGATGAGCGATTCCGATATAGATGAACTGACCTATATGGCCATTTATAAGGAACAGCTTATAAAGGATTATCTAGATGGAACAATTGTTTCTTTTGATAAAACAACAGGCCATAAAAACTGGATATTCAAAGATAGTGTATCAAAAGATCAGGCCTTCTACGGTTATAATTTTGATGATGTTAGGTTTGTCCATTTTTATCAACGGCCTAGCCTCTATCAGGACCAGATGTTGTTCGCTAATAGCCATGGTGAGGTCAAGTCTATTTCCATTATGGATAGAATAGAAAAATGGAACTACCAGACCGGTGTCGTATTGCTGTCAGAGCCATTAATAGCGCACAATGCTGTCTACCAGGTTACAGGCTACCAGGTGCTGAAGCTAGAGGCAGCCACAGGAAAAGAATTGGCAAAATTCAATCTTGAAGAAGGCTCTTCTTTTGCTGCAAAATCTGTTAATGGGCTATTGTATGTTCAGACGGAAAAAGGAAGGGTCTATTGTTTGGATCAGGAGCTCCAACTGATGTGGACGTATACACCCGAAGTAGAAGAAGGTTCTGTACGGTCCGAACTGTTTGTTACCGATAATTCCGTTTTGCTCTCCTTTGATGGTTTGTGTGCTTTAGATTCCAAATCAGGAGAAATCCAATGGAGGGTGAAAAATCTAAATGAGATTAAAGGATTGGATTTGTTGGAGCGGGACAAGTATGTCGTATTGACGAAGGATACACTATTGATTCTAGATAAAAAAGGAAAACTATTGCGTGAAAAAAAATGGTCTACCGATGACGGTCAACCATTGGCACTCACAGCGGCCAACTCGAGTATATACATGCTTACCTATGAAGGCGCGTTGTATAAGGTATCTGCGGATCTGGATAAGGTCAAACTGCTCAAGTCCGATCTGCTTCTAAACAACGAAAGGGGCTTACAGGCTGCTTATTTTCTCAAAGAATAAAGGTCCTTAATTGAAGATGTATTCAGGCAACTTGTAGTCGCTACTGTCTTTGTAGCTTTTGAGGTACAACTGCTTGTCGATGTTGTTTTTGATGCTATCATCCAATAGGGAGAACATCTCCGTGATGTATTGGGCCTTCGAAAGAGGTTCTCTGTAATATAGGTCCTCTGGTTTGGGGTCCACGGCAGGCAGTTGCGCCGCGAGTATCAGCTGGGTTCCCAGAATAGGAGTAGAGCACCATAGCTTAATAATGCCTTTGTCTGCTATACCTAGTGTGAAAATAAGTGGTTCTTTCGTTTTGACGTATTTCCCCCAAGTTGAATCCGTTCGGTCCAGAGAAAGGGTACTGTTATAAAAAACAGAATCTGTGTAGGAAAAGTATTCAATATGTAAGCTGTCCGGTACATCGATGCGGTTGTTGTCAAAATATTGATCGACCTGTCCCCAAGCAAAATAATTAGGGTCAGCTTCGTAAAAATTACCATATTCCGTTGATCTCGTGTCCGTAAAAAAGACCTGACGTGTATGGATTGGGACAGCAGAAAAACAGCCTGCCCTATAGTTTATTTTTTGATTCGAACGGTATACCAAGAATATCGAACTTGTTAGTAGGAGAATGATGAGTGCCGTGTATATTTTATTGAGTATGTTCATTGGGCTAGTGTTGGTATGCTGCCGCTAACCCTGTGATATAGATACTGAAAGCAACGAATAGAATAAGTAGGATGACGAAAAGTATTAAAACTGCTACTGGCCAGGATTTGAAGGGGAACTTATAATAAATTACATAGCTGGATTGTAGGACAGTAACCACTGCAAAATAATATGCAGGGATGTAGAGCATGTCATTCTCTTTGGGAAATAAGAGCACAAGTAAGAAAAAAACAAGCGTATAGAGGGCTATAAGCAAAAAAAGGCTTCGCTGCTTCTCTCTTGCGTTATTTAATTCTGGGCTGTTTCTTTCCGATATTTTGTCCATCGGAATAAAGATAGGATAATAAACCTAAATCTTCTACTCTAATGTGTGCTGTTACAGTCTGTTTGTTCCAAATCGTATTACTTGTTCTTAACGCGTTGGGTATTGAGCAGAAGAGCTGTAAAGTTTAAAAGGATAGAAGCTCCCATTAGTGTAAACTTCATATAGGTTTCACTACTTGTCATCCCAACAACCAACAATAGCATTGCTACAGGAACCAATGTCTGGTCTAATTTGAATTTTCTCATGTACTTTAGATTTATATAATAAGGAGACAGTATCAGAGCGATGCCTATCTCCTTATTACTAAAGGTACTTATGAATATTTGAAAAAACAAATAGCTTATTGTTTTTTTTATTTGCCCCCCGGAGGACAGTGCTGTCTTAGGTATCGGGTGTATAGCCTAGCGAGGTGTTCCGATGTGCCTTCCCCTTCATTGATAGAATGGCTGCGGTTAGGGTAAGCCATCATGTCGAAAGTAATACCGTGCTTGATAAGTTCGTTGATATACACCTCCGCATTCTGATAGTGTACATTATCATCTCCAGTACCATGGATGAGGAGGAGATTGCCGCGCACATTTTTAGCGTAGGTTAGGGCAGATCCTTTCACAAAATCTGCTTTATTCTCCTGAGGAAGGCCCATATAGCGCTCTTGATAGATATTGTCGTAGAGGAGTTGGTCGGTGACCGGTGCTATGGAGATCCCCGTTTGGTAAATATCCGGATATTGCCCCAATAGATTTAGCGTAGATGCTCCCCCTCCGGACCATCCCCATACCGCCACACGGTCTGTATCAATAAAGCCCCATTTGAATACTTCTTTAGCGCCCATCGCTTGGTCTCTGATATTAATTATACCGATGTTTCTGTATATAGATTTACGCCATTCGCGGCCTTTCGGTGCAGGAGCACCACGGTTTTCAAGCGATACATACACATAACCATCTTCAGCCATATCACCGGCATACAAGAAGTTTTTACCAGCGTAGAAGTTGTCCGTTACCGTTTGCGAAGCGGGCTCACCATAGACATAGAAGACTACTGGATATTTCTTCGTAGGATCAAAGTTTTTAGGTTTGACCATCCAACCATCCAGTGTGACCCCATCGACGGTTGTCACCTGAAAAAACTCCGTTTGCGAGGTGGTTTTGTCAGCTTGCATCTCCCGGGTAGGAGGAACGAGCTGCGAATGATTCGGCAGCGATACTACGGATCCGCTGCTGTATGCTGTAGTACTGTTTTTAGTGAAGATAGCGAGCTTGCCATTAGGCGAAATAGTATAGCTGTTAGTTCCTTTGAGATCGGCAGGAGTAATGCGCTTTGCTTTGCCTCCAGCAAATGATAACTGATAAAGGTGCTTTTGAGTTGCATCAACCGGAGACGCACTGAAATAAATGCTTTTAGAGATCGGGTCGATGCGGTCTATCTGTATAACATCAAAATCATCCTTGCTGAGCTTCGTTTCTTTACCCTGAAGATCTATTTTATAGATCTGTCTCCATCCAGATTTCTCGGAGAGCCAAATAAATGCCTTTCCATTATCCATCCAATCCCATCCACTGGGATCGCCATTATTCCAGCGTGCTTTGATATCGATCCATGCAGCATCAACCTCCTTATGGATTGTACGGCTACTACCCGTATTTGCATCGCCAAGCAGGATCTTACTCTCGTTTTGCTTGCGGTTGAGCTGTTGTAATATCACCGATTTCGCATCTAGCGTCCATTCCATGCGTGGAATATAATGTTGGCTGGGATCACCAGGGATATCCAAAGACTTGCTGTTATTATTATTGAGGTCATATATCCAGATACTCGTAGCCGATGGCTTAAGGCCTACCTTAGGGTACTCCACCGGGATAATAAAAGAATACAGACTGTCCGTATTATTGATCATGTAAAAATGGCGCGTATCTTTAGCGTCCTGTTTCCAATAGGCTATCTTTTTGCTGTCAGGAGACCATCTAAAACCATCCTTCGTCCCAAATTCCTCTTCATAGGCCCAGTCGAACGTTCCGTTGATCATGCGGTCTGTACCGTCTGTTGTTATCTGATTGCGCTGTAGTGTATTGATGTCTTCTATATAGATATTATGTTTAGAGACATAAGCAACCTGTTTCCCATCAGGAGAGAATTTAGCAAACATCAGGGAAGATTCAGGCAACCCTTTTCCCAATTGCGTCAATGTCCTGCCGTCAAGGCTGTACAGCCAGTAGTCGCCTCTTGTATTTTCGCGCCATACGCGTTTGGTATTGGCAAATAATAGCAGTGTTTTCTTGTCTGGAGACAATTGAAAGCTTTGTACTTCGAGAGGCGATTGTTGGCCTAGGGGCGTTAGGTCTTTGGCTGCAAGAAAGACTTTTCGTTGGCCAGGATGTAGTAAATCGATGATTACGATTCCATCCTTAGAGAAATCGTAATACCCATTGCCATCTTCGGTCCATTGCGTCTGCGCTAGAGCAGGCAGTGACCATAAGAGCTGAACTGTAAATAAGGCGAGTAAAATACCTGTGATTCTATTGTACATGATTGATTCTATAGTTTTCTATATCTTCTACTGATTTTATTAACTCCGGTCCCAACAGGCGGAAGCTGTTGTGCGTAATCAAGAAATTATCTTCTATACGTATGCCACCAAAATCGCGATACGATTCCAGTACGTCATAGTTAATGAATTGGGAAAGCTTGTTCTCCTTCTTCCACATATCGATGAGTTCCGGAATGATGTAGATGCCTGGTTCGACGGTCACGACAAATCCCGGCTGTAGTTCGCGTCCTAGACGTAAAGACTTAAGCCCGAATGTAGATGTGTCCTTAGGTTCATCCTCGGTATAACCGACATATTGTTCGCCCAGATCCTCCATATCATGCACATCAAGCCCCATCATATGTCCCAGACCACATTGAAAGAATAGCGTATGCGCATGAGCCTGTACAGCTTCTTCGGGGTTCCCTTTCATCAAGCCGACACCTATCAGTCCCTCTACAAGATGTCTGGCAGCGAGTAGGTGTATATCTTTAAAACTTACTCCGGGTTTCAGACTGTCTCTTGCAGCCTCAAACGCCTGTAGTACGACTTGGTATAATTCCCGTTGACGGGGGGTAAAACGACCTGAGACGGGAAAAGTTCGGGTGAGGTCTGCAGCATAGCCCATAGCGGTCTCTGCTCCCGAATCATTGAGTATCATATCCCCCTCTTTTAGCACGTTCTGCTGATAGGCATTATGCAGTATCTCGCCATGTATTGTGACAATAGGAGGGTAGGCAAAGCTGCAGTTCTGATCGGAGGCATAGTGCTGGATCGCAGCTGTAACATGACGCTCCTGCAGACCGATTTGGGCTGTACGCATAGCCAACAGATGCATTTCTGTAGAGACAGCCAATGCTTTTTCGATTTCTGCTATCTCTTGTGGCTCCTTGATGGACCGTTGGGCCACTACAGCTTTAATAAAGGATGCCGAGGGACTTATGTCTTTTGGATTGAGCTGTAACAATTCGCCAAGCAAGAGCTTGCTGCTGGATTGGTATGGTGGGAGATAGTGTATTGTTCTATTGTTGGCTTTAGCCTGTTGCAGGTATAGGGCCAATTGTTGGAAAGGACGCGTATCCTGCACTCCACACTTTAAAGACTTCTCTTTTAGTGACTCCTGCTGTCCTGTCCATACAATATCGTCTATACTGAGCTCATTGCCGAAAACAATGGTGTTATCGTTGTCGAGATCGATAAGGGCTGCTATATAAGGTGTGCTGATTCCGAAATAGTACAAAAAAGTACTGTCCTGACGAAATGGATACGTGTTATGTTCAAAATTGATCGGATTTTCAATATTTCCTAAAAAAAGGAGAATGCCTTTGGAGACTCGTTTTTGAAGCTCTGATCTTCGGTTTTGATAAGTCTGTACTGAGAACATGGTAATACCTAGATTAAGTGTATAAATTAATACCGGTAAAGTTTGGAAAAAAAAGTGAGACTTCTAGGGAGAGTGCCTTTTCTGTAATCAGCAATGTCTGCCTGTTCCTAAAGTTTCGAAAATAGCGTCCTGATATGGATGAAGGTAACTACGCAGTAGTGCGATAATAGCGTTATAGATTAGTAATTTTCAAGTAGAGAAACTGCTACATAATAAGAGTTGTTTTTACGGTTTCCCGTATTTAGGTATATGGAAGTCTCTTTACTTTTGATTATTCAAATTATTTATAAAAATAAAAGCTATGAGCATTAAACATCTACTATTATTATTTACAATTCCTTTAGTTTTATTCTCTTGTTCTAAAGTCAAGAACGAGAGTTCTCCTTCTATTGTGGGCAAATGGGAGTCTGTTACCAATACTTATCAATATTACGACGCCAAAGGTGTCGAATTGAAAGATGAAAAAAGAATTACTGATTATAAGGACTATGTTAAGAAACCCTATTTCGACTTCAAAAGTGATGGTACGATGGCTTTTTTTGACTTTGATGTAGATGGGAGCTCTGCCAAACCGATATTGTATACTTATACGGTGAAAGGTGATAAAATCAACATGACTAGCGAAGGGGAAGACGGAGAAAAAGTGGTAGTTGAAATATCATTTACTATTAAGAATGATATCCTTACTATGGTAGCCCTTGAAGAAGAATTTGAAGATGGCGGTAAAGAAGTAGGGACTTATGTGTCAAAAAGAGTTAAGTAATCTATTTCGTATATCTAATACTAGTCTATAATTTTTCTTTAAAAGAGCACTATTCCTTGAGTAGTGCTTTTTTGTATCTTCATATTTCTGCCAAGGCTAGCGCTGCTCTTTGAGCGGTGCTTTTTGTTTAATATCTTTATTATCTTAGCTTAAGGGAAAAATAACAACCAATTATGTCTCGAAAATATAAGTTCCATAATCCAGATGGTTTATACTTTGTCAGTTTTGCTACCATCAATTGGGTGGACGTGTTTGTCCGATCCATACCAATCCAATAGAGACAGGCTTTGTTGAGGAAGGACATTTTTGGCAGTATAGTAGCGCGATAGATTACGCTGGTGGCAGGGGATTGGTAAAGTTGGAAGCGTTGTGAGTAGATAGATAATTAACAAGGCAAGGTATTCCTTACAAAGGAGCACAAGCAAAGGCATATGGTCACGCTGCTGTACTTATTACATTTGAGGTCTTATAGATTCCTCTACTTCATTTAATAGCATTTACAATAGGTTTGTTTTAAATGCTATTATTTTTAGCATTATTGTTATTTTTTAGTTATATTTGGCTAATAACCAATTGTTAACAGTTATGGCTAAAAATAAACTTGGCAAATATGTCGATCCTCGAACGGATTTCGGTTGGAAATTTTATTTCGGAAGAGAAGAGAACAAGATTTTACTTATCGAATTCTTGAATAGTCTTTTTGAAGGACAAAAAATCATAAAAGATCTTAGGTACAGACCCGTAGAGCATGATGGTGATCACGAAGAAATGCGTCGTGTAGTTTTCGATTTGCATTGTGTTGGATCAGATGGGGAGAATTTTATCATCGAGATGCAACAGCTATTCCAGGAATTTTTTAAAGATAGAGCTGTGTATTACACCTCTCGTCTTATTAATAAGCAATTAAAACGCGGCCGAGAGGGGAATGACTACTATCTTCCTGAAGTGTATTTTATAGGTATCTTGGAGTTCAATATGGATGTAAATAATAGTTCAGGTCTCCCTGATGCAATAGATCGTCCTTATTTCTATGATGTGGCACTTTGTGACAAGTTGACCAAAGAAATATTCTATGATAAGCTGGGATACAAGATGATTTCTCTACCTCTGTTTAATAAAAAACCAGAAGAGCTGATGACAGTTATGGATCAGTGGCTTTATCTTCTTAAGCATCTGAGTACCATGGATAAATTACCTTCGTTTTTGGATAAACGGATATTTGGTCTTATCTTTGCTATAGGTGAAATAGGCAAATTAAAAGAGGAGGATCTGATGTCATACGAAGCAAGTTTAAAACATAGGCGGGATGCCGAGAGTGTGTTTAATTCGGCACGTAAATCTGGCGAAGCCGTAGGTCATGCTAAAGGATTGGCTAAAGGATTAGCTAAAGGATTAGCTAAAGGATTGGCAGAAGGTGAGAAAAAGAAAGCCATTGAGTTTGCTCGGGAATTAAAAAAGGATGGGGCTTCGCTAGAATTAATCATGCGTTATACCAAACTTACCGCCGAAGAGATAGAGAAGCTCTAGACAGAGCCTATGATATAACATATTGATAGCCGTTCCAGATTTGGAGCGGCTTTTTTGTGTTCCTTGCAACCTTAAATCCGCATGTTCAAAAAATTCTTTAGTTCGACAAAAGGCTATCAATCTCATTACAAACTGTGAGTATATGATCAAGTCCATAAAGAAGGGCAGATTCATCTATGTTCATCCATTGAAATAATTGTAGTATTAAGTTATAGTGCTGTCTAGCCATGGTCGTGTCTATTACCGATTGTCCGGCCTGAAAGCAGATAGGTTCATGATGAGCGATACGATTTCTCAACTCGTTGATTTTACCTAGTTGGTTAAATACATAGCTGTGATTGTACTGTATTGCAGGTGTACTTGTTGGTTTAGCTGGGAAAATTTTTAATAGATGTTTCCCCGCTGCATGAAATTGGGGCTGGGCAAATAAATATCTCCAGAACCCAAAGTCCATCTCTGCAAGCAACTTTGCTGGACTGTATAACGTTGTTGTCTTTTTTAGATTTTGTAAAATAATTGATTTAGTATGCCTACAATTGTGGTTATCAAAAATACCTCGATCCGTAACAGATTCTTTTAGCCAATGTTCACCATAGAGATTGCTATATAATACATTAGTTCTGTTTCTGAGAGCTATTTCAAAACAGCTAATCACTGTAAATAGCTCTTGAGATAGTTTTAAGTTTTTTCTATACAGAGTCATTGCTTTGCGGGTGTTACCGTTGCAGGCCCGCAGATACCTACTCATACGCGGAGCTGATATGGTGTTCTCAAAATCTAGATACAACATATTGGTTAGTATTTTGTTATATTCAAAAATAGTTTTACCTTTGTGTTAGATTATTCCCGTTAGCCCCTGAAGCAATTCAAGCTAGCGGGTTTTGTTTTTTATAACATAGACCATTCAATCGCTATTTTCTTACTCCTAATTTTATCATGGTTATAATTAGTGTATAAAATACTAAAAATATTAGACAATAAAAATGGGTAAATAGTTTTTGTTTTTTTGATTAACAGTTGGTTATTGTCTTGGTGAGGGCTATATCGTTTATTTGTATATCCTTTAAGGACCGTATAATTCCACCTCTTTGGAAAGAGGCGCTAGAAGGAGGCAATCATTAAGCTGTGTAATCAATTACCGACTACCGATCGTAAGGCAGTGGCTACCCGACTACTTAGTTTAGATGTCGCTATGCTGAATGCCTTTCTACGAGATGTATATGAGCCATCGTCAAGCTGCGCACCACATGTCAGAAGCGTGGACAATATAGCTTCTAATATCAGTCGAATAGGTAAAGATGAACTTGAAGCATGGATTATCTATGCGCAGGCGGAGCGGACCTGCTTAAAGACCGATATCAATAGATTGATAGATTTGGCGAAGGCGCATACGGACAATAACCTAAAGAACCAACCTTTTGGATTTACCACAAGTACATATGTGGATATAGCCAAAGCATTGGGCACAGCGGGTAGCTATACAGAGCACTTAGACAAGACTTTGTTTAAAGAATTGATTGGATTTGGGAAGATAAAAGCTAATTTTGACAACATAGATAAGCTGAAAGCAAAGTTATCTCAAGCAAATAGTGGCGCAGCTATAGAGGGGACAGCATTTATTGTCGAGTACATGGGGGCAAATCCACAAGAGTTTAATGGAGGGAATTATGAGTTTGAAGTTTATGAAAATACATGGGCGCGATATGTAGATGTACAGGATAACCGCAAGTCTGCAGAGCCTGTATTGTATGAATTTAAGAGCGTACAGGAAAGTAGTTTTAATGCAACTGACTTTACGCTCCAATTTGTAAAAGATTTATCAAATCCAAATGTTACTAAACTCTCACAAATACGTTGGATATTTGATCATAATAAAATGAATAGAGAAACGGTTAAAACAAAGGTTTTGGAAGCTTTGAGTAGAAATTTACCTATTTTGAATAATGCAAAAGATGAAGGGATTCAAAAATTCACAGCTTGGTTTGGTTTACTAAACCCGGATGATGATATAACAGTTAAAAATGTTGAATACTTTATTGATGCAAACTTTAGTGTGATATTCAAATGATGAATTCTTATGAATATGTAGAAAGTATCCAAGGGACTTATCTACAGAATTTAATAGATGGCGTTGTTATTATGGAGAAACTTAAGGAAAATCTATTTATACTTAAATTTCATCTTAATAATGGAATAAATTGGCAAAAAGAGATAGAAACTAAGAAGCGTTACTCACTTTTATCAGAGACAGAAAAGAATATTAATATTTATTGTAATAAAAAGCTACAGGTTTTCAAAAAACAAAATGGGAATGTATTGATGTCTGAGGATGAGAATATGTTTCATTTGGGAGTTGATTTTTTTATTAAATATGAGCAAGTTGAAGATGATAAAGACCATGTAAAAATGTCATGTTTTAGAATTGGAACGAGCTGTGTTACCTTTTCTTGGACATTGCCTAAAATTCAGTATGGTAGATTATTTAGTTCATCTAAATGGCTATTCTTAATCAATAATCTTAATTTAATAAATCTTAACTTAGATACCGGCGCCGAACTATGGAGAAAAGAGTTTTCGGATGATATCCAAAAGATAGAAGTGTGGGAAGAAAAGGTTGTATTGGTTGCTACAAGCGGCAATCAACTAAATGCACTTACGGCACTAGACGCAGAAACAGGGCGCGTTATTTGGGAGCGCGAGGACATGTTTTTGGACCTCAAGATAATTGGCGATAAAGTTTATACAGCGATTATTGACCATACGATTGTCAAACTGGTGGAAGTAGATCCAATAGATTGTATACAGAGTGTGGAGTATGATCTTACACAGATTATACTTACTGAACTAGGCAAGGTCGCAAACTTTAAATACACTATCCAAGACTCACTGGTCTACCTATCCGTTATCTCTAGGAAAATACTGTTGGTTATAGATTTTCGCAAAAATGAATTGGTCTGGCGCTATGATTTTGCTCCACCGATACAAGGTCGGAATTACTGGATTGACGAGCCACAGGTTTCTGAGAATAGGCTGTACGTTATGGACGAACAAAACACATTACACATCTTCGAAAGAGAAAAGTAAGGCACCACAGCTATCGACCAAATGTACAAGAAGCTGATGTAAAGCTCTACGCAATAGCATAATTGAACCCCGTTCCGGAATAAATCTGGCACGGGGTTTATGTTTGTTCCGATACCACCAAGATCAAATCGCTTTTCAGCATTTTGTAGCAGGGAACCCTACCAAAATAGGGAACCCCTACCGTTCAAAAAGCCCTAATATTATTTTTAAAAACGAAATAAGAAGTCATTATACAAATCCCAAGGCTAGCGCTGCTCTTTGAGCGGTGCTATTTTGCTTAATATCTTTATTATCTTAGCTTAAGGGAAAAATAATAGCCAATTATGTCTCGAAAATATAAGTTCCATAATCCAGATGGTTTATACTTTGTCAGTTTTGCTACCATCAATTGGGTGGACGTGTTTGTCCGATCCATACCAATCCAATAGAGACAGGCTTTGTTGAGGAAGGACATTTTTGGCAGTATAGTAGCGCGATAGATTACGCTGGTGGCAGGGGATTGGTAAAGTTGGAAGCGTTGTGAGTAGATAGATAATTAACAAGACACCACAAGCATTGTGGCGCCAACATGGGGCAGCTACCTCTTGGTATCTTTTCCCTCATATTTTTGCAGCTGAAATTCAAGAGCTTCTAAGTCTGTTGCAGCAAAGTTCTTTCGAGTTTTTAATACTTCAATAGATTTTTGTTGCGTTTCTATAGCTTTGGATTTATTATTTGCCAACCAGTACCAATTAGCCATGTCATTATAGCACTTGGATAGATTTGATATTTTAGCATTGTCAGCGTGCATGTATTTTTCATAGGCATCTGCACCTAAGGCGTAGATTTCCGGTAGTAAGCTCAATGTTTCGTCTTGATATTCAATGGTTTTTATAATGGTAAAAGGATAATGCGCTTGATTATCTATTTTGTATGTTAGCATAAGCTTACCGTAATCGTAAGCTTTCATTTGATCTGTTTTAAGTAAAGCTGAGAAAATGTAAAATGGAATGAATGGAAAATGCTTCAATCTTGGTTCCTTTTTAATCAAACTGTCTACTGCCAAAAGAGTTGAGTTAGGATTATCTTTAAGTTGATTTAAAAGGTCAATGGTTTCCATTTGTAGTTTCTTTAAATATTCTTTTTCACTTCGTTTTTTCTCACTCTCGTTGATATCCCATTCGTTATTCACTATTTTCTGCAATACGGAGTCCAAGTCATTAGGGTGTCCAATCCATGCCATTTGTCCATCTGTATTCACGACAAATGTTCTGGGGATACCTTTGTCTTTCTCACCAAATGCTACGATCCACTCTTCTACCATGTGACTGCTGTCATCAGTGGCAACATGATAGTCCATACGGCTTCCCATACTATCTACAAAGGCTTTAATCTTGTTGATCGAAGTACTTTCTTTTTCATAGATGTCCACTCCGATAATAGTCACTTTGTCTTTATATTTAGCAGCTAGTTGAGATAGATGCGGCATTGCAGCAATGCAAGGACCACACCAAGTCGCCCAAAACTCTACGACATAGATATGCCCTTTTTCCATTTGTTGAATAGGGGCGCCTTTGAGCCATTCTCCTACCCGTAGTGGGGGAGCAGGGGCACCAATATTCAATGTTGGCTCTTGTTGGCTTTGCGCAACACTATTGAGGCTTATAAAGCATAAAAGTAATTGCAAGTATTTTTTGATGTTCATAATCGAATTGTTTGGTTTGTATTTCAGACAAAAAATAGCCTAAGTGTTAAACACCTGTCTGATTTTTCTGCTGAGCCGACATTTTTTTTAGCTAAGGCTTCCATTCCTAAACAGGAAGGGGAAGTAAGCAATATTTTCATTCTACGTTTATAAATGGTATCTATCTTAAAGATAGATAATGTTTTCGATATTCAGATTTGATTTAATATTTATATTTAATCAATTATTTTTTAGATAGCCAAGGCTAGCGCTGCTCTTTGAGCGATGCTATTTTGTTTAGAAATATAATGAGTATCTTTATTAAGCGGACCATTTTGTGATATTATGACCAAGCTATTGCTATCAGGTTTATTGACTTTTTTTACATGCTGCTCGATATCATTTTCTCAGGAAAATATAACTGTCCAGAAAAGAGCTATTGGTACTTTCCACACTTCAAATGTCCAGTACAATGGGTTTTCATTTGGATTTGCGTCTACCATGGCTGACAGCCGAAATGTTAAAACGAATGGATTAAGGCTTGAAGTGCCAGGACTCGGAATCATTTCATTTATGGGGAATGGCTTTCCCAATGCTATAGAGCCTTTTGATCTCACTAATTTCAAATACAGTGAAATCATCAATGGGGTAAATATATCTACAGGTTCTTGGTGTGATTGCAATTATAATGGGTGGACTATTGCTGCGGTAGGGCAGTATGGCAAGCTGGCGAATGGATTGTCTTTGGCTGGAGGATGGAATATAATTGACAAACAAAATGGAGTACAGCTTTCAATCATTACAAATAGTTCATACTACATGTCTGGGGTGCAGATTTCAGCTTTCAATTTTATACATACTGGCACTGGATTACAGATTGGGTTGTTGAACAGAAGCCGAGATTTCAAGGGAATGCAGTTAGGGTTATGGAATGTCAATCAAAGAAGGTCACTACCAATCATTAACTGGAACTTTGATTAATAATATACCGTATCGATAGTCTACGGTGATTACTTGACTCGTTCAATCTTTCTGCTTAGTTTTAGTAGGATACTAGCGAGGGCAAATATGGAAGGCACTCCTTACAAAGGAGCGCTAGCATGGGTGTTAAGAGGTTTGATGGAAGGTTTGAGGGAGAGATTGATCATATCTGCGAAAGATGTAGATTTGATATAGAATTGACAGATGGTACCAAGTTTGAATATAAGAGTTATAGCAAAGAGTCGATTGATCGAATATCAACAAGTGAAGTGTTCTTAAAACAACATTTAAGCTATCTTGCCGAGGCGACAGAGATAAATAAAATCAATTACGAGTTTGATGCCAGAAAATTCTCGGACAGAGGTAAAATAGTAGAGCAGTTTAAAAAAATGTATGTGAATAATGCTGACTTGATTTTTAAGCCGAAATCACAAGGCGGATTAGGAGAAATTAAGATAAAAGAGTTATTTGGTAATACTATAAGCAGTATTGATGACTTTGTAGATGAAATAGAGAATATTAACAGCACGGTATATAGCTTTATAAAAGTTGAATAATGAACTTTACTTTAATAAATACTTTTGGAGAAATTGGAGATATCCATATTGAAAACAAGGATATTTTTTACGTAAAAAATGAAAAGATACAATTGTATCCTGATCAAGAAGTTTTGACATTAAATGAATATTGGGGAATTTATTTTGGTCAAGAGTTGATTAATGTTTTTACAAACAGGAGTTACAATATATTTTATGATTATAGGGGAAATATTATTGAATCTTTCGATAAAGTAAACTTTTATCATATTTTTTCTAAGGATGATTTTATTTACTTCGATAGGAATGATAAGAAGACAAAATATAATTCATCTGTTATATATGATAATAAAATAGGAAAAAGTATCGTCGATAATGATAAATTGTTTTTTGTTGATAATATTTTTATTAAATCATCTGATTATAAAAGGGGGAAGCTTAATTGGCACTTCGACCTCTTATCCATCCCTGACAATCCGCATGACGACAATTATGCTAAAGATGCAGACTGGGAGGTCAAGAAGTTTATTGGCATATTAGAAGACAAGCTCTGGATTGCATTGAACCACCATACAATCATAGCGGTGGATATACACACCGGAAGCCTTGTTCATCAAATACATGATATACCTGGATTCAAAAGCGATTGGCTTCCATCGGCCATTCCATTGTCGGAAGCGACAGTTATCGACGTGAAGAACAACAAGCTGATGGGCTTCATGTGGGAGTTCTATTGGGAGATCGATCCAGAGAGTGGAGCAGTGACCCTGTTGGATTTATCGGAAGACTTCTTAAAAGAGAAAATCCGCAACGATGTCCACCATTATGTCTTGACAGATGACATCATCTATTTTATCAGCCATTTCGATAGCAAAATAGGGGCGTTTGAAAGAGCGACAAAACGTATTGTATGGCATTATGATTTTGTAAAAGACGAGACAGGTAGAGCTCCTCGTATCAGAGAATTACAGGGTGATGAAAATCAGCTTGGAGCCTTAAGTTCTGATAACACATTGTATATATTCAAAAAGGAAGATTAAAAGAGGATGTAGTATCCAAAAAGCACTATTCCTTTGGGTAGTGCTTTTTTGTATCTTCATCTTTCCGTTTATTTTTAAAAAGGATAGGAGCTGGGGCAAGTGTAGAAGGTACTCCTTGCAAAGGAGCACCAGAGGAGATACTGGAGAGGGTAAATAGTGAAGGAACTCCTTGCAAAGGAGCACCAGCAAGGGGGCATTTGCCGATATTATAGAAAATGGTAATAAGATTATCGAATGTAAGAGTTAGACGTTAAATGGTATCAGCTTTCAGCATTTTGTAGCAGGTACATCTGGTAGTGTAGATCAATTTATTACCTATCTTAGCGACCAGCAGAGGGTAACATCGCTGCAGCAGATAGAATACTGGTTTGATAAAAACAAGCTTAACGGCAGTACGGACGCAGCTCCAATAAAGCAAAAATTCAAGCAGATGATGCTGGACAACGGTGTCCTTACGCAGCGAGGTGAAGAGGTGTTTAATGCGATTTGGGGAAATACTCGTTTGAGGGAGAGTTTGTTTTTAAGAATAGCGGATGAGAGCGAGGCAAGAGATAAATTTGAAGAGTTTGTGGAGAATCTTAGTAGCTCAATTTATAATTTTATAAAAGTGAAGTAGATGCAATTTAATTTAAGTTCCAAAATAGAAGGCGTCCATACATACTATATAGCTGATTCTGTATGTGTTTTGGTAAAGAACGAAGCTCCAGATAGACATTTGTTGCTTCGTGATACTAGGGCTCTCTTAGAGCTTTCGTATCGGAGTATGGTAAAAAAAATGCAACGGTATACAGTGGTTTTAGATAAAGATAAGAAGCTTACAATTTTTGATGGGGAAGATTTGATTCGAGAACTGTATGGTTATGGTGTTTCAGAAGAACCGTATTCAAATAATGAAGTAATCTTATCAAAAAGATTATCAAAAGGAGTTTTTGAAAAATATCTGTATAATATTGAAGAACAGTCTATGACTCCTATTTTTGAGATAGCAGCAATACATACCTTAAGTTTTAAATTATTTGCAGATTATGATTTGGGAAAGGTAATTTTTACAGGCGAATGTAGTTGGCAAACCGACGTATCATCTTACGGCAAGATCCGTAAGATATTAGGTGTGGCAGGAGACAATCTTTGGATAAGTTGTATGAGCGAGGATGAAAACCGTTATACAAAGGCACATCTGATAGCATTGGATGTGCATACTGGGGATTTGAAGCATCACCTATCGGAAGGGGTACCATTGAACGACGCCCATATTGCACTTCTTGAAGATCGGCAGTGTATTGTAAGCTATTGGGGCAAGATAAGCTCGCATCAAAAATCGGAAAGCCCTTTTGTCGAAATAGATGCACTGACGGGAGCAGTGGTCAGAAATACATTTTCTCCGTCGCTTTACGATGCCAATCTGAAACTCGGTGCTTGGCAGTATCAGGATAACAAAATCTA
>JBEBQJ010000086.1:0-19659 GCA_040395455.1 Sphingobacterium yanglingense
ACAATTTCCCGAAAAAATATTATTCTCTTGGATAAGAATAATAAACGTTTTAATGGGGATATGCCTGCTGTAGAGGCAATCGATTCGGCTTTTATGGATAAGGTTCGAAAGGAGCGGATAGTACACTTTGTTACCGCTGATTTCTTTTATAATGGTAGGTTCTATGAGGATAATCAGGGTGATTTTGTTGTAGTCACGCGCGAATCGAAAGAAGAGTTTAAGGAACAAATGGGTTCTCTTTTGCAGATTTTAGTAATCGTCTCATTGTTGGGAATCATCTCTATTTTTATCGTGTCCCAATATTTGGGTACTGTAGCTTATGAACCTATCGTGCGCATAATAAATGAGATTAAAAGGAAGGATACTAAGAACTTTAATGAACCGATTGTTTTGAAAAAGAGCTATTATGAAATAGATGATTTGATTTTGACTTACAATCATTTTGTGGATCGGATAGCGCAGACTTTTAATGTACAAAAGAACTTTATTGATTATGTATCGCATGAGTTAAGGACGCCTATCACGGCCTTGTTAGGGACTTTGGAGGTGACCAAGAGCAAAAAACGTACGGTAGAAGAGTACGAAGCGGTAATTTCTCAACTCAAGCAATACACGGCCGATCTACAGGATACATTGGACAATATGGCTCTATTGTCTGGAGCGAAAACTTCGTTCGAATTTAATATGTTACGTGTGGATGAGATTATATGGTCGGTAATCGAGAATGCGGTACTCTACCATCAAGCTAAGGTTGAAGTGGAGATGGAAGTGCAAAAAAACGAGCTTCTGAGTTTTGAAGGTAATGACAAATTATTAGAATTGGCGATAGGTAATCTACTTGAGAATGCATTGAAGTATTCTAATAATGATGTGGTAAAGGTTATTCTCAAAGAGAGTCAGGGGCGGTTGATGATATTGCTAAAAGATAAAGGTATCGGGATATTACAGGAGGATATCTATAATATCACACAGAATTTCTTTCGCGGTCAGAATGTAAGAGGCTATCATGGAAAGGGGATAGGGCTATCAATGGCCAATGTGATTTTTCAATTGCATCGAATAAACTTGGAGATCGAAAGTGATACCTCGGGTACAACCATTATATTGACTTTCTAATCTACTTCTAATCTATATCGGACTTCACCTTAATGTACGGCAAGTAATTTTGTGGTATAAAACAAGAAATGGTGAAAAAGATCTTTTTATTAATCTCCTTATGTCTAATTAAGGGGACAATCTATGCACAATCTTATTCCCTGTCTGATTTAGAAGCGCTATTCCTCAAAAATAATTATTTGCTTCTGGCTCAGAGCTATAATATACAGCGGGTAGATGCAGAGGTGCTTCAGGAAAAAGTGTGGAATAATCCCACTTTGAGTATTAGCGAGATAAATCTGTGGAAAAATACAGGTTATGAAGAACTGCCTCCAATTTTCGGAAATTACGGGAAAGCGCAACAGGTATCGATAGAGCTTGAGCAGTTGATCGAAACAGCAGGTAAGCGTAAAAAGAGAGTAGCGCTGAAAAATCTGGAAAAGAATGATGCGTTGCTTGAATATGAGGAACTCCTACGCCAGCTTAAAAAGGAACTGCGACAAGGGTTCTATAAAGTCGAACGCCTAACCGCTGAAGAAATACAGCTCCAAACTGTAATAACGCTATATGAAGAATTGCAAAAGCAATATGCCAGCCAGGTGCAAAAGCAGAATGTATCGCAAGCTGATTTTTATCGGATACAATCCGAGCTGGTCGCTTTGCAGAGAGAGGCGATGGCACTCGAATCCGACAAGCTGGAAGCACTAAGTGCTTTGCGTGTCCTGACTCAGTTGCCTGATCTTAATTCCAAAGATTTGATGTTTGATCGATCAATGACTTTTAAGCTTTCTAGTCTTCCTAAAGATATGATGACGATGGCATTGGAGCAGAATATAGGACTGAAGCGCCAAGAGAACGCTTCACAGTCTGCAGAAAAGAAGCTTGTTCTAGAGCGCGCTATGCGTAAGCCGGATGTTACAGTGCAGTTGGGATATGATCGCGGAGGGAATATAATGCGTGATTTCGTGGGGTTGGGGGCGCAGATTGACCTGCCGATATTCAATAGAAATAAAGGCAATATTAAGGCAGCTCAGTTTGAAATTGAACAGGAGAAGTCTGTGGGACTATCTGTACGCGCGGAGTTAGAATCTACGCTTATGCGTCTGCAAAGTCAATTGCATAGTTATGAACGAATGTTACAGCGTTGGGATAAAGAGCGGATTATGGACCAGGAAAAGATGTGGATCAGCTACAATAAGCACTTGCAGAGCCGTCAGATTACCCTGTTGGAGTTCATTGATTTTACACAGGCCTATAAAGAGGCTCAGCAATCCCAGGCGGAGCTTCTAGAGGATTATAAGAGTACCTACGAAGAGTTACAATATATTGTTGGAAAAGATTTTTAGAATATTTAAAGATGAAGCATAGTTACTTAGTATTGGCACAGATAGTTGGATTATTACTGCTCGTCGGGTGCAGGCAGACACCCACATCTAAAGAAGATGGAAATGCGAAACAGGACACCTTCTGCCTGAATGATATGTTAAAGAAGAAGACAAGTATAATCGCTGTCGAAGAGCGTCCGATAATAGAACAGTTAACACTGTCCGGTAAAATCGAATATAATGAGAATGATCTAGTAGCTTTCCGGAGTTTACTGGAAGGTAGTGTAGAGCAGGTACAGTTTGAGCTTGGTGATTATGTCCGTAAAGGACAGGTGCTGGCCACCATCCGTTCGGCAGAGATCCAAGGGCTGTATCAAGAGAAGCGAAATCAGGAGAATCAGATCCAACTGTTGAAAAACCAGATTCAGACAAAAAAGGAAATGCTTCAAGATGGTTTGTTTTCTGCTCCAGAGTTATTACAGATGGAGCATGAACTTGAGCATGCACGGATTGAACTGGACCGTATCGTCCAGTCCTTGGCATTGTATAGAGCTGTTGGTTCGAATTCCTTTCAGGTCTTGGCTCCCAAAGATGGTTATATCATCCAGAAATCCATAAGCGCAGGCCAAAATATTGTGTCCGATAGTGATCCTCTGTTCTCTATATCTAATCTAAAGGAAGTGTGGGTAATGGTGAATATCTATGCAACTAATCTGCGGTATGTACAGGTCGGTGATCAGGTTAAGGTGAGGACAATTGCTTATCCAGACCAGGTGTATCCAGGTAAGATTGATAAGATATATAATGTATTCGACGACAATGAGCATGTGCTCAAAGCACGGGTGGTTTTGTCCAATCCGACGCTACGCCTAATGCCAGGCTTGAGTGCAGATATCATTATCGATAAGAACAATAGCCAAGGTACAGCAGTTGCTATTCCTAATAACGCAGTGGTATTCCACAGCAATCACGAGCATATTGTAGTTTACAAAGACGATTGTCATCTTCGGCCCCTTCCGATTACTAAAGTTGGGAGTAATGAGGAGTATACATTCATAGCGGAGAAACTGGAACCAGGAGAGCAGGTGGTAGGTTCAAACGCTTTGTTGATTTATGAAGAGTTAAACAAATAGGGAAAGATGAAGAGATTAGTACAGCGCTTGGTTACATTTTCTTTGCATAATACGACATTTGTGTTGTTTGCGACGTTGGCTTTGTTGTTTGCAGGAGTCTACGCACTGCGGCATACCGCTATCGAGGCCTTCCCGGACGTGACCAATACACGCGCACGTATCATAACACAATGGCCTGGCCGGAGTGCAGAGGAAATGGAAAAACTAGTCACTTTGCCTATTTCCAAAGAAGTGAACAGTATACCACACAAATCGAATGTGCGGTCTATATCATTATTTGGTCTATCGGTGGTGACGGTTCAGTTTGAAGATGGGGTAGACGATTTTTACGCACAGCAATATGTGTCTAACAAGCTTAGTGGCGTGGATTTACCCGAAGGCGCAGAGGCCGAAATCGAACCGCCATCGGGTGCTACAGGCGAAATTTTTAGATATATCATTCGCTCGGACAAACCTATCCGCGATATTACAGCGATACAGGATTGGGTTATTGAAAGAGAGTTACTAGGCGTGTCTGGAGTAGCCGATGTGGTCAGTTTTGGTGGTGAGGAGAAAATATACGAGATCAAAATCAACCCAACCGAATTAAAGAACTTTGACCTCACGCCACTGGATGTATATGAGGCGGTATCGCGGTCGAATATCAATGTAGGGGGAGATGTAATTGAGCAGGGGGATCAAGCGTATGTGGTGAGGGGCGTTGGTCTGTTAGATAAAATCGAAGATATCGGCAATATTACGGTTAAGCTGAACGGTACAGTTCCCGTATTGATCAAAAATGTAGCAGAAGTAGTGGTGTCGAGCAAACCGCGTTTAGGACAAGTCAGTTTTAACGAACATGAAGATGTGGTGCAGGGGATTGTGGTGATGTTACGTGGAGAAAACCCATCGGAGGTGATCGCTAGCTTGAAAGACAAAATAGAAGAATTGAACGATAGGGTACTACCGGAAGGGGTGAAAATGGAGACGGTTATCGATCGGACGAAGCTGGTAGACAATACCGTCCGGACAGTGTCGGGCAATCTTATTGAAGGGATATTGTTGGTCTCTCTTATCGTATTTATATTTTTATACAATTGGAAGTCAACTTTTATTGTTGCTTCTGTGATTCCGCTATCTTTTCTGTTTGCCATTATTGCATTAAAGATACAGGGACTCCCAGCGAATTTGATTTCAATGGGTTCATTGGATTTTGGATTATTGCTGGAAGGAACTTTGGTAATTGTTGAAACTGTTTTTGTAGCATTGGCCACCTTATCCCATCGTGTAGGACCTGAGCGTTTTGCGAAGATGAGTAAACTGGGGCTTATCAAAAAGAGTACAGGCAGTGTCGCTACTTACATATTTTTTGCGTTGAGTATCCTGATTGTAGCACTGCTCCCAATCTTCTCTTTTCAGAAGGTAGAGGGCAAGATGTTCTCCCCTTTGGCATTTACACTAGGCTATGCGCTTTTAGGTTCGTTGCTATTGAGTTTGACCTATGTGCCAGCTATGTGTAAGTTGTTGTTTACAAAAGGGGTAGAGGAAAAGGAGAACTTTGTTACACGATTCTTTCAGCGTAGTATTTATGGGCTGTATGATATGGCATTTCGCTATAAGAAGATGACGATCGGACTCTTTGTAGCGCTACTGGCCCTGTGTGCTTTTCAGTTTTCACACTATGGTTCAGAATTCTTACCTAAGCTTAATGAAGGTGCGATTTATATCCGGGCGACATTGCCTAATAGTGTGAATCTAAAAGAATCGACCAAGCTCACGAAAGAGATGAAAGAATTGATGATGCAGGGCTCTGAAGAAATCGAGTTTATACTGACACAGACGGGGCGCCCCAATGATGGTACAGATCCGACCGGATTTTTCAATATTGAGTTTAATGTGCAGTTGAAGGATGTTAAGGATTGGAAGCGAAGCGTCTCCAAAGAAGATATCATTCAAGAGCTACGCGATAAATTGGCGCACTATCCAGGTGTTAGTTTTGGATTCAGCCAGCCTATACAGGATAATGTGGAAGAGTATGTCGCGGGGGTGAAAAGTTCGCTGGTGATTAAAATATTTGGTACCGATTTGTATGATCTTGAAAATTACGCCGATCAGGTCGCTTCTTCTATCGCAAAAGTGGAGGGAATAACGGATATTAATGTATATAAAAATATTGGACTGCCGGAATTGCGTATACAGCTGCACGACGCTAAGATGGCGAGGTACGGTGTGTTTACTTCAGATGTACAGGCGGTTATTGCGATGACAATAGGAGGGCAGGCCGCAACAAAATTCTATGAAGATGATCGTCAATTTGACGTGATGGTGCGTTTTGAAGAAGGATATCGTGACACTAAGGAGAAAATTGGAAATATCTTAATACCTACGAGTAATGGACAGAATATCCCATTGCAGGAAATCGCAACTATAGGTTATCAAACAGGCCCTGCATTTATCTACCGGGAAGGGAATAGTCGTTATATCGGCGTTGGCTTCAGTATTGATGGGCGTGACCTGGGAAGTACTATAGAAGAGGCTAGAAAGGTGGTGGATAAAGAGGTTAAGTTGCCGAAAGGCCATCACATGGAGTGGGCCGGTGAGTTCGAAAGTAAAGAGCGCGCTGCCAAACAGCTGGCCATGGTTGTCCCGATATCATTGGTGCTGATCCTGCTATTGCTGTATTCTAACTTTGGTAACTTTAAAGATACAGCTATTTCTTCATTGACTCTTGCTTTTGCTTTTATCGGTGGATTTATATCATTGTGGGCGACAGGGACAGTTTTTGGAATATCAGCAGGTATAGGTTTTATCATTCTCTTTGGCGTAGCAACAATTGACGGGATTGTGCTGATAGGGGTGATCCGGGATAATATGCGACACAAAATGAAATTGAGGGAAGCGATAGACAGTGGAGTGCGAAGCCGTATACGTCCTGTGGTAATGATTGCCTTGATGGGGTCTATGGGGCTACTCCCAGCAGCGATGTCTACTGGAATGGGGTCTGAAATTCAAAAGCCACTGGCTATTATGATTGTTGGAGGACTATTGATCTGTCTTATTTTGTCTTTTACGGTAATCCCGGTGGTGTTTTATTGGGTATATGCAAAAGACCAAAAGAAGTAAAATATAAGGAAGAGGGCTTGGAATATAGATAATTGCTTATTTTTGCGATATGAGCAAAAATAAACAGAACAAGGGACAAAAGGAAGTGCCACAGCGGGCAGTAGATAAGTACTTTAAGGATATGGATGGTATATTCGTAAAAGGTAATAAAGTGCTGTATGCTTTCTTTTTGTTCCTTGCTTTTTTTGGAATAATGGGACTTATATGGATGATTCCTTTTCCTCAATTTGATTTTTTAATCCGTATGAATGCACATACGTTCTTGAACTGGGGCTCTCTATTTATTGCTATTGTGGTATATAGTTACCTCAAACTGGCTCCGACACTTTCCTACGCCATGTTGTTCTGTATAGGGATTATGAGTTTTTTTATTGTGCAGCTTGAGTATGTAGAACGGGATGGAGGACCATCTGTGGTACTGGTATGTTCCAGTATTGCTCTGGTTTCCTTATCGATTTTATTCCTACTGATTAGAAAGGAAGGAAATCTAGGGCTTAAACACTTTGTGAAACTGTTGGGGATCGGGCCGATATGGTTGTGGTCTAAGGTGTTTGATAGATTTAAATGGAAATATTAATATGAGTGCCTTTAATTATCCTCTGCATTTTCAATTTAAGATTGGAACTATAGCGAATGACTTTATAGCAAAGGATGAGTCCGGTCAGACAATCTGCTATGTCCGCGAAAAAATATTTGCTTGGCGCGATCAGATAAAAATCTATAGCGATGAATCGAAAGCCAATCTTCTATATGAATTGATATCGGATAAGCTGATTGATTTTCAGCAGACATTTACGATTAAAGATCATTCGGGAAGGATAGTCGGTAAAGTGCGAAGAAAGACGCTGCGGTCGCTATGGCGGTCGACTTTTCGATTGATAAACAATGAGGATAATCATGATCATACGATACAGGAGAAAAATCCTTGGACTAAGTTTATGGATGGCCTGTTTGGTGAGATTCCTTTGATTGGTATTTTATCAGGATACTTCTTTAATCCAGCTTATTTATTGTCCAGTAATGATGGGCGGGTATTATTCGAAATTAAGAAAGAACCTTCTTTTTTTGGACGGAGGTTTACGGTACATAAACTGACGTCAGATAATGTGGACGAAGAACGCTTCGTGATAAGTCTGATGTTGATGGTATTAATAGAAAGAAGCAATGGGTAACCATTGCTTCTTTCTATTTATTTAATAATCCGTTTTATTTTGTTAGACTTCTTTATCAGTTTGTGTAGCCCTTCGTAATCTTCATCTTCTAGCTTATCATGCAGTCTTTGCAGTTGTTTGATATGTTCTTCGAGGACCTCTAAGACATTATTTCTATTCTGTTTAAAGATAGGTGTCCACATGTCTGGGGATGATTTTGCGAGACGCACAGTAGACTCGAAACCTGACCCTGCAAGTTCAAAAATCCTTCCCTGAGATTTTTCCTTTTCCAATACGGTAAGTGCAAGTGCAAAGGAAGTAAGATGTGATATATGGGAGACGTAGGCTGTGTGCATATCATGCTCGTCTGCATTCATAAAAAGTGACTTCATCTCCAATTGCTCGGTGATAGCATCTGCTATATCGAAGGCGTCTTCGTCCGTACGGAAGGCATCTACATAGACCATGTTTTTGCCTTTGAATAGATTTGGGATAGCAGCTTCAGGTCCCGAATATTCGGTCCCAGCCATAGGATGGGCCGCGATATAACGACCTCTTTTGGGGTGGTCTGCTATGAGCTGTAGAATGTTTGTTTTAGTCGACCCCATATCGATTATGACTTGTGTGTCAATCTGATCGAGAATAGCTGGGGCCAACTGCATAATCGCATCAACAGGTATTGTTAATACAATTACTTTGGCATGCTGTATAGCGTCTTCCAAAGACATAATCTCATCAACAAGACCCAGTTGTATTGCTTTCTTTTGATTGGATTCGTTTTTATCTACACCAATTATTTTGTCAAAAGACTTTGTCTCTTTTAATCGGATGGCTGTAGAGCCGCCAATCAATCCGATACCGACAATAGCTATATTCATTTTATAGTACTTAAGATATGAGTATTTAGATGTTATACCTTATTTAACCATTAATGCGATGCGGTCTAAAGCTGCATCCAAAACTTCTGTTTTGGCGCATAAGCTGATGCGGATATAATTGTTTCCCGCAGCTCCGAAAATCCCTCCCGGAGTGATAAAGACTTGTGCATTGTAAAGTGCTTTGTCGCTCAGTGCATAGCCATCGGTATATTGCTCAGGTACCTGGGCCCAGACGAAAAGCCCCACTTGATCTGGGTCATATTTACAACCCAATAGGTCCATGATATGAAAAACCTTTTCTCTTCGCTTACTGTATTCTCCATTCAACTGTGTGTACCACGAACTATCTAGGTTTAGGGCTTTTGCGGCAGCGAGCTGAAGAGGTAAAAACATACCCGAGTCCATGTTGCTTTTGAACCGTAATATTTCATTGATTCGATCTTCGCTGGCCACCAACATGCCGATACGCCATCCAGCCATGTTGGATGATTTACTCAAAGAATTTAATTCAATAGCTACTTCTTTGGCACCATCTATAGCCATGATGCTCTCCGGATGATTATTTAATATGAAACTGTAGGGGTTGTCATGACAGATTAGTATATTATATTTCTTTCCGAATGCTATTGCAGCTTCAAAAAAGTGTCTGTTGGCCCGTGCTCCAGTAGGCATGTGTGGATAGTTGATCCACATCATTTTGACTTTGCTGAGGTCCATTTTTTCCAACGTTTCAAAATTGACTAGCCAATTGTTGTCCTGAGTCAAATCGTAAGAAATAACAGTAGCACCTGAAATCTTTACAGCCGAGGTATAGGCAGGGTATCCTGGATTTGGAATAAGAACCTGGTCGCCTTCCTGTAGGTAAGTCATACAGATGTGCACAATGCCTTCTTTTGAACCTATTAGAGGTAGTATTTCAGTAGTTGGATTTAAAGTAACGTCATAATATCGCGAATACCAATCGGCCATAGCTAGACGTAATACAGGCGATCCTTTATAGTTTTGATAGCCATGTGTGTTGGTCTGAGCAGCTTGCTCGGTTAGTACTTGGATGACTTCCGGATGCGGTGGTAGGTCAGGACTTCCTATACCTAGATTGATTACCTGTGCTCCGGCTTTGTTCATCTCGTCAATTTCTCTCAACTTCTTAGAAAAGTAATATTCTTCCGTTTGTTGTAGCCTTTTCGCAACTTCAATGTTCATTATTTTAAATTTGGTGCTAAATTTATAAAAACAAAATCGCTTTGTTGAATTATTTGGTTATAAAATAGCTAATAGCTGTAAAAAGTGAAAAATAGAGGCTGTTAAGTAGTCTTATCAATCGCGTATACGGTAAATAACCAATAACTGACGAAATACTAGTATTAGTCAAAAGTAGGATTGATGGAGGTTTTTTTCTATTTTTGTTATTCTTAATTTTTTGGATGAAGACATACTTTAGACTATTATCTTTTGCTAAGCCAATAAGTAGATTTGCAATACCCTATGTTTTTTGTACAATCATTACGGTTGTATTTGGGACATTAAATCTTGCATTATTGATGCCTCTATTATCTGTATTATTTAAAGGTAGTGGAGATGTGCCCGAAGAAGCTGTTGCTGTCTTAGCCAAGCCTGATAATTTTTACGATATAGGACAGTGGTTTAAATACTTGTCCAACACCTTGTATGTAGAATTGGGGCCCTACGAGGCATTAAAGTATATCTGTATTGTTATTGTAATTTCGGTGTTTATCTCCAACCTATTCCGTTATTTCTGTCAGCGGATTATGGAGAATTTTAGAATTCATACCTTGCTGAAATTGCGTAAAGCTGTGTTTGATAGTGTAATGGATCTCCATCTAGGCTTCTTTACCAATCAAAGAAAAGGAGATGTTATTTCAAAAATCGCTTCGGACGTACAGACTGTGCAGTATTCGGTGACAGGTACCCTTCAGGTGGTATTTAAGGAGCCACTTCAATTGATTGCTTATCTTGTTGCTTTATTTCTACTCTCACCGCAATTGACGCTTTTTTCAATAGCAGTCATCCCTGTTTCTGGATTTTTGATTGCACGTATTGTGAAGGGATTGAAGAAGGAAGCACTTGCAGGACAGGAATCCTTTGCCAATATGATTACCTATTTGGATGAAGCATTGTCCGGTATAAAGATTATTAAGTCTTTTAATGCTACGCGATTCGTGAAAGATCGTTTTCACGATGAAAACGAACATTTTGCTTCTATTTTGCGCAAAATGGCTGCGCGTCAACAGATGAGCTCGCCCGTTTCGGAATTGTTGGGAGTGGTTATGGTGGCCATTATATTGTTGTATGGAGGTAGTCTGGTGTTGTCAGGACAGGGTAGTTTATCGGCAGAGGCATTTATTACTTATATCGGTATTTTTTCTCAGGTAATGCGACCTGCTAAAGCGTTGACAGATTCTTTTAGTGGAATTCACAATGGATTGGCTGCGGGTGAACGCGTGTTGGAACTAATTGATGAAAAATGCTTGGTAGAGGATAAAGAGAATGCAGAAGTCGTTAATACTTTTGAAAACTCGATTAAGTTTGAAAATGTTGATTTTAGTTATGGTGAGCGTAATGTGCTTACCGAACTCAATCTGGTAATCGAAAAAGGACAGACAGTAGCCTTGGTAGGCCCCTCTGGTGGAGGCAAATCTACTTTGGTGGATCTAATCCCACGGTTTATGGATGTGACCTCAGGTGCTGTTACGTTTGATGGTAAGGATGTGAGAGATCTGAATCAAGATTCACTTCGTGCGTTAATCGGAACGGTAAATCAGGAATCCATATTGTTTAACGATACCATCTTTAATAATATTGCTTTTGGAATTCCGTCTGCTACCTTGGAGCAGGTTGAAAAAGCTGCACGCATTGCGAATGCACACGAATTTATCATGCATACGGACGAAGGTTACCAAACTAATATTGGGGATCGGGGAGCTAAGCTCTCGGGAGGTCAACGGCAACGTATATGTATTGCACGGGCAGTGCTGAAGAATCCACCGATTATGTTGCTGGATGAAGCGACATCAGCATTGGATACAGAGTCCGAAAGATTAGTACAGGACTCGTTGTATAAACTAATGGAGAATAGAACGACCGTGGTCATTGCCCATAGATTGAGCACGATACAAAGCGCTGATAAAATCGTGGTGTTAGAGGGTGGAAAGATTGTAGAGGTAGGATCACATACAGAACTATTGACTAAGAATGGGCTGTACCGCAGATTGATTGATATGCAACAATTCGCAGATGCCTAAACGCTTTTTATCTACTATTGATTGGATGTAAAAAAGCAGTGTTATACGGATATTTTGCGCGGGATATTGGTGAATACGCAGCATTTTAGGTAAGTTTGAATTAGAAGAAGAGACACATGGATGCGAACAAAGAGCTTGATTTTTTAATCAACAGTGAATTAGATACCGACTTAAGAAGAATAGCAGAGAAGGTTGTAGCCCAAGAACGTATTACTTTTGAAGAGGGAGTAATGCTCTACGAAAAAGGGGAACTGAATTACCTAGGTGTTCTAGCGAACTATATCAGAGAGCGTAAACATGGAAACCGCACCTATTTTAACAGGAACTTTCATATTGAGCCTACCAACGTATGTGTGTACGATTGTAAGTTTTGTTCCTATTCGCGGTTGATCAAACAACGTGATGAAGGCTGGGAAATGGATGTAGAAGGTATGATGGATGTGGTTAGGCGTTATGATAATGAAGCCGTGACCGAAGTGCATATTACAGGAGGTGTAGTCCCTAAACAGAATTTGGAGTTTTATGCTGATTTTTTTAAGAAGTGTAAAGCCCATCGACCTGATCTGCATATCAAGGGATTAACTCCGGTGGAATACTATTATATCTTTAAGAAAGCCAAATTAAGTCATTACGAAGGGATGAAATATCTTAAAGAGTGTGGCTTGGATTCGATGCCTGGAGGAGGAGCGGAGATTTTCCACCCAGAGGTACGGGAGAAAATAGCACACGATAAATGTACTGCTGAACAGTGGCTGGATATACATACGCAAGCGCATGCATTAGGGATGAATACGAATGCGACGATGCTCTATGGTCATATTGAAGAATATTGGCATAGGGTAGATCATATGGAGCGCCTGCGCCAATTGCAGGATAAAACGGGAGGGTTTCAAACTTTTATACCTTTGAAATTCAGAAATAAGGACAATCAGATGTCTGGTATTCCAGAAGTTTCGGTAATCGAAGATTTGAGAAACTATGCTATTGCTCGTATCTATCTAGATAATTTTGATCATATCAAGGCTTATTGGGCTATGATATCCCGGGATACAGCCCAACTGTCTTTGGCCTATGGGGTCAATGATATCGATGGGACGCTAGACGATACGACGAAAATCTATAGTATGGCAGGTGCAGAGGAGCAGACGCCAGCAATGAGTACACAACAATTGGTGGAGCTGATTCGAAATGTAGGACGCCACCCGATTGAAAGAGATACCTTGTATAATGTCGTGACGGATTACAAGGATGTGGTTTTTGAAGACGATAAATCCAAACGTTACTACGCTTTACCCGTAGTGAATTAAGCGAATATATTGAAGAAAAGTTTCTATTTTATAAGACACGGACAGACTGACCTTAATCTAAAAGGTATTGTGCAGGGGAGGGGAGTGAATTCTCCGTTGAACGCAAACGGTCTCCAACAAGCTGAAGCATTCTATGATGCTTATAAGGACGTAGATTTTGATAAGATTTATACTTCTACGTTGCTACGTACACATCAAACTGTCGAGCCATTTAGTGTTAAAAACATTTCAGTAGAGCAGCTGGAAGGACTGGACGAGATTAGCTGGGGGATATATGAGGGGCAGGAGCAGAACGAAACCATTATGAAAGGTTTTGAAGAGCTGGTGCAGGCTTGGCGTAATGATGAACTGGATGTCCGGGTCGAAAATGGAGAGTCTCCTAATGAGCTTGTCGTTCGGCAAAGACAGGCTATAGACTATATGCTGACGAAAACGGACGAAAAAAAGGTACTAGTGTGTATGCACGGACGTGCATTACGTATCATGCTATGCCATCTTACGAATGTTCCCGTTCGTCAGATGGATGATTTTCCACATACGAATACGGCGTTGTATGTTGTGGATTATGAAGATGGTCTATTTTCGATATCGGATTATTACAATACAGAACATTTGAAAGGATTATTATAATGAGTAAAGTAAGGGTTTCGGCTGTTAGCTATACCAATACATTGCCATTTTTGCAGGGGGTCAAGGCTTCGTCTGTAATGGAGATGATTGAGTTGAGTGTAGATTACCCCGCAGAATGTGCACGGAAGGTGATTACGAATGAAGCAGACTTGGGGATTATACCCGTGGCGGCATTGTTGAAGGTAACTGATCCGATGATTATTACGGATTATTGTATCGGTTCGGATGGAGCCGTGGATTCTGTTTTTATCTTCTCGGACAAACCTATAGCGCAAATCAAGTCGCTTCGTTTGGACCTACAGTCGCGAACATCGAATGGATTAGCTCGTATTCTTTTGAAATATTATTGGAAAAACGAAGTCGATATTGTTTGGGAAGGCGATGCTGACGCTTATGTTCTGATTGGGGACCGTACTTTTGGAAAGAAAGAATCCGTACCCTATGTTTATGATTTAGGGCATTTTTGGAAGGAACTGACGGGCTTGCCTTTTGCATATGCGGTATGGGTTGCGAATAAAGAACTACCTGGGGATTTTGTAGCTCGATTTAATAAAGCCTTGGCAGAGGGAGTCGCTCGTCCGAAAGATGTTATAACGGGACTGCCCACCTATCCAAACTTTGACTATGAGTTCTATCTCACGAGGAGTCTGGATTTTAACTTGGATGATCGCAAGAGAGAGGCTATAGCGAAGTATCTCGAACTTTATGAGACCTTAGAAGAAATAGAAAAAGCTCCTATTAAATAGGAGCTTTTTCTATAAGCTAGTTATGGGTGATCTGGCTCCCCTTTTCGAGGTCTTTTGTGACTGATACCGACCGCGGCATACGTTCTTTCAATTCGTCAACATGTGATATTATTCCTACAACTCGGTTTTCATGATGCAGATACTGTAGGGTGTCAAAGACAGTATTAATACTCTCCGCATCTTGTGTCCCAAAGCCTTCATCAATAAAGAAAAAGTTTCGATCAGCTTTGTTGAGGGACTGTATATTTTCGGCTAATGCTAAAGCTAGGCAAAGAGAGGCCTGAAAACTTTGGCCACCTGAAAGTGTTTTGACAGATCGTTGATGTCCCTCATGAAGAAAGTCGATGACTTCAAACTCGTTGCTCTCATTGAGACATAAGCTGAGTTGGTTTTTGGTCAGTCTATGGAAACGTTGGTTTGCAATCTCACAAAGACGGGCTAGATGTATGCTCGAAACGTAGTTTATAAATCCATTGCCCTTAAACATGTTGTCGAGGGTCTTAAGGTTTTCTTTACGACTATTGAGCTGTTCGTAGGTGGAAAGAAGTGTTTTTTTCTTGCCCAACTCTATGGTAAGACGGGCTAGTTCTTTTTCTAAGCTGCCACTTAAGGTTAATTCCAACTCGAGTTCCTCTTTCTTTAGTTCATGGATTTTTTCGAGATCTTCGAATGCTTCCTGTGAAAAAGTGCTGTTTTTCATCAGTTCCCTTAGTTCAGCAATCCTTGTCTGTAGCGTGTTGTACTGCATGTAGAACTGTTGTATCTTTTCGCGTGTCTTTAGGATATCAAAACTTTTCTCCAAAATGGATTTTACAATAGTGATATCTTCAAATTGGAACTCTTTTAAAAGACTATTGATTGTTCCTTGCAAAGTTTGCAGTTGGGCTGTGAGTGTTATATATTGTTCGTGAGCTTCGGTATACTGACCTGCAATCTCTGCAAATTGAGTCCTCCTTTGGATTAAGGTTTCACTCCATTCTATATATTGTTTTTCGACGGTTTCAATTTTACGTTCTAACTCAGCCAGGGCTTTAACGAGTGTAGCCTTGCCCGCTTTTTCGTACGACGTATGGTCTGCAGTTGTTTTCAGCTGTTGTATATTGTGGTTTATCTTGGCCTCGACAATCTTTACCTGATTTTTGAAATCATCCAAAGATTTTTCATATTTAGCCAGATTTTCTTGTGTTTCCTGGATTTGTTTTCGAATGTCTTTGATAGAGTTTTCTTGTTCAAGGATTGTGGCTTCTAACCGTTGTGCCTGTTTTTTTTGTGTTTCAAAGCTGCTGCGATTCCCTTTTTCGAAATTGTTCCAAATAAAGGTACTGTCGTGCATTGAAATCAAATCGCTAATTTCTTTTTGCTGCTGTTTTAAGCCTTTAGTGTCGTTCAACTTGTCTGTGATAAGAACGGTTATAGCCGATACCTTAGCGTATTGCTCTCTAAGTTCCTGATCTAGTTGTGTTAATTTGTGTCGCTCGTTGTCGAGTACCTTTACTTCGAGTACCCAGTCTTCTTCATGCATAGGGGCGGGGTGCTCTAAAGACCCACATAAGGGGCAAGGGGATCCATCATGCAGCTTTAATACATATTGAGAGAGCTCTTGTTTGACAAGCAGTGCATTTTCTCTTTCTTTTAAAAGATTACTCGCTGCAGCAACCTTATCTATCTTGTCTTTGAGTATTTCTTGCCAGTTCGTCTCCGAAAGATTGATTTCTTCGAGCTGTCCTCTATAAGTGGTGAGATCCTGAGTCAACTTAGCGATTTTAGTGTGGACGTCTAGGAAGTCTTTTTGTAGCTGTTCTTGCTTTTGATACCAATTCTCGACAGCCATTAACTCTTGTGTTTGGATTCGCGAGTTTTTAGCTGTTTCGAGTTGTTCTTCTTCTTTTCCAAGGTGTACTAAAAGTTCCTTTTCTTTTTGCCGGGTCTGTTCTATATAAGGAGTACCACGGTCGACACGGCTTTGTAACTCAATTTTTTGTTGTTGCAGATCCGTATTCGTAATCAACAGCCTGTAATCATCTGTTTTTTTTCTGGAGGTAGCCAAAGCTTCGTAATCCTCCTTTATGCTTTCAAGCTGCGAGGCAGTCTCCGCTATTTGGGTATTTAGTAATTGTTTATTGTCTTTTAGCTTTTCTATTTTAATTAACAGTTGCTCCTTACGGGAGGTGATGTCGTGTAGATTATTGATTGGCTCTCTAAAGTTTTGGTTAACGGATTCGAACTGTTGTAGTTCTCTTTCATAACGCTGAATCTGCGGATGCTGTAATTCCAGTTCCGCTAGCTGTTGTTCTTTATGGTCAAGATCACTCTTGTTTTCTTTTTCTAACCGTAATGCATGAAGCTGTTGTGCTATTTTTTCAAATTCTAACTTAACGTTTGTCAAGTTTCTCTTTGATTCTATTAGAGAACGTTCCTGTTCTACAATGATTTCTTCCGAAACTTCCTCATAGCCCGTAAGTGCACCTTTAATATGTTCTATCTTTTTGTTGTTATCGCTTTGGAGTAGGCTGACCTTGGGCCCAAGATCATATTGGTTAAGAAAGAATATTTCTTTCATCATATCAGATCGCTCTTTGCCTTTAAGTTCTAGAAACTCCATGAACTGCCCTTGCGGGATGATGATTGTACGTCTAAAATTCGGATAGGATAGATTGGTAACCTTAGCTCCATCTGCTGATTCTAAGGGGAGCCAGTTGCTGTCTTTCCATTCGTAGGCATATCGTTCGATACTAGTTGTCTCTTCAAATTTCTTTTTGCGGCGCCATTGTGCTACAAAGCGAAACTTTCTCCCTTCAAAATTGAGAAAGTGAAAGTCGATAATCGCCGTATCTGATTTTAGATTGAGCATATTGTATGCTCTTTTTTCCTGTTTGTTGAGTCGTTCTGTTTCGCCGTACAGGGCAAAGCTGATGGCTTCTAAAATAGAAGATTTTCCAGAACCGACTGCTCCAAAGATTCCAAATAACCCACCTTCAGTGAGCTGTGTGAAGTCGACTTCTTGCTTTTTTTGGTAGGAATAAAGACCTTCTAAACTTAAATATATTGGCAGCATAGTAATTTATCCTTCTATATCTTTATTTTGTGTGAGCACTTCTTTGAATAAAGTGTTGATTTCTTCATTGGGCGCCTGACCGTATTTGCTTTTAAAATAGTCAGCAAATAGGGAATATATATCTTGATCCAAGCGGACGGGATTACTGCTATCTGTAGTCTCATGGATACCTGTCAAAACAGGTATGACATGGATTATTCCATCGTGTGCCTCATGTAGCCGCTTTAATTCCTGGGACGATAGGTAAGCGTCGGTGACCATGGTCAACTCGATGAGTGTATTCGGATTTGTAACAAGCCAGTTTACCGCTTCGTCTACGGAATTGAATTTTTTTCGATGAAGCTTTCTTCCTTTGGTTAGACTTATTGGGGTCAACTGCACCCGTTGTTCGGGTTCAATGTCTATAAGTACTACTTTTTTCGTTTGACCGGCTTCGGCAAAAGAATAGGAGAGAGGAGCACTGGAGTATATGACAGGTGCATGGTGTCCCGGTATACGTTGGTAACGGTGTAGGTGTCCCAGTGCGGTGTATTGGATTGCATCTGGAATGCCATCGGTATACGTAATATCGGCATTGCCTATTTTAATTGGCTTCTCCCCCTCGGGTTCCTCCAATAATTCGCCACCACGTTCCATCATATAGAGGTGTGCTGTCAGTATATTGACACCTTTATGGTCACAATACTGATCTGCTAATGCTTTCCAATGTGTGCTGAGCCATTGGTTAAGTTGATTGGACTTGTCTTCGATTCCTAGAAATTGCTTGAGACGTATCTCATTGGCATAGGGAGTAGTAAGTAAGCGTATAGGATAGGAAATATGTTTGAGTTGAATCTCCAGGAATCCATAATCTGCTTTAGTAATCCGAAAGTAATCTTCACTGGTAAAGGGACTGATTAAAGCATTAGGATAACCGATAAAGATGATACCGCAGGCTTTAGCCAATGGGTCGGCAGAGTCAATACGGTCTGGCGAGTCGTGGTTGCCGGCGATTGCAATCACTGGACGCCTACCATTCGCCGTAAGTCGTTTTAGGGTATTGTATAAAAGTTCTGTAGCTTCTACTGAAGGGTTGAATGTGTCAAAAAGATCTCCAGCGACAATTACTAGGTCTACTTCTTGTTGTTCAGTAATTTGGCATATTTCATCTAAAACCTCCTTTTGTTCTTCCAGTCTTGAAACGAAATCAAGACGTTTTCCTAAATGCCAGTCTGCGGTGTGGAGTATTCTCATGGATATAAACCTGTATTTAATTTTTTAATGTCCCCTAGAGACAGGACCTCTTTTTATAGAGGAAAAATACAGATTTATATCCGAAATAGTAGTTAATAAATGTAAAACTTTAAGGTTGTATCGCTACAGTCTTAGGTTCTTTATTCCCATTATGGCATGTTTCGCACGTAATGTTTTGAATAACACCCTCGTGTTCATGCTTGAAATATTTAGTGTTTATTTTTTTTGTCATCTTCATCATTTCCCGAGCGATGTTTTTATGAGGATTTGAATCGCTGGCGAAATCTAAGCCTTTTTCTCCATTGGGTTTTGCCGCATGACAATAGTTACATTTTACCCCTAAGGCGGTGTTAAAGCCCTTCATGACTGTCTCTAAGTCTTCATGTGAGATATTTTTAGGAAGTACTTTTAGATTTTTTGGACCATCGGACTGAACTTTTAAGGGAGCATCTGTAAAAGCACTGATGGTAAAGACTACGGTCATAATACCGGATAGAATAAGGAGTTTTGAACGATTTATCATGGTTATCTGTATTTTGCTATAGGCAATATAGTAAATTGTTTTTGATTGTCATAATAAAGTCATACTGATTGGTGCCGCATTATTTCTTGAGGACTTGTTGTATCGCTAATATTCAAAGATTCGGAAATGATGTTTTGAAACATCGTGCCGATTTTATAGCTTTGCGGTCTTACTAAACGACCGCGTAATTTATGAAGAAGAGCCTTTTTATAGTATTA
>JBEBQJ010000087.1:0-18979 GCA_040395455.1 Sphingobacterium yanglingense
ATGAGCCAAAGCCTTAACGGCAATCCTTTAGGTACTATTTCAAATGAATCTGTTCCCAATTCGAGCTTGTTTGCTTCGACGGCAAAAGAGGTAGAGATTGGTACAGAACTTAGACTTCTAAACGACCGCCTCAATATCGATCTAGCTTGGTATACAAAACGTTCTGAAAATGAGATTCTAGAAGTTGAAATCTCTAGCACAACAGGTTATGTGGCTGCGGTACTAAACACTGGTGCTATCCGCAACAGAGGTATTGAGATGTTGGCAACAGGAACAATAATTAAAAATCAGAATTTTGCCTGGATTTCATCTATCAACGCAACATACAATGACAATAAGGTACTATCACTTACCGATGGTCTAAATGAAATGCTGGTCGCAACTTCACGTTCAGGTGTTGGTTTCTTAAAACATATACCAGGAAAATCGATGTTGCAAGTGCTCGCATATGACTACAAGTACGATGACCAAGGTGAGATTGTAAAATTATCTGACGGCTCGCCTGCTCGAGGTGAACTAAAAAGCTATGGCTCGTCTCAAAGTCCGTGGTTTGCAGGATGGAATAACGACTTTAGTTACAAAAACTTCAATTTAGGTTTTCTAGTTGACGGTAAGTTTGGTGGTAAAGTATTTTCTGGAACAGATTACTATGGCTACATCAAAGGACTCCACAAGGAGACATTGGAAGACCGCGAAACTTTAGGTAACAAAGCACCTAAATACTATGAAAATATGGCTAACAATACATCGTCCCGTTTTGTGAATGATGCGAGCTTTATAAAAATGAGACAGTTGACATTTGGCTATAGTTTCCCTGCGACAGCATTTAACAATAAAATCAACGGGTTGACATTAAGCTTCGTGGCTCGTAACTTGTTTATGCTGATGAAGAAGACAGAAAATATCGACCCAGAATCCAGTTATAACGCAACGTTTGTAGGGCTTGAACTAGGTGGCGTACCTCCAGTTCGTACATTTGGTTTCAATCTTAATGTTAAACTCTAAATCTGAAGGACATATGAAACTCAATAAACTTAATATATTAGCACTTTCTTTATTAGCAGCAACACTATGTACAACTAGTTGTACAAAAGACTTTGACGATATCAATACAAACAAGCTTACTTACGGGCCAACAGAGTTTGACCCCAACTATGCATTGTCTACGTCGCAGCTGACCTACACGGGGAGTATTGATTTTGCTTTTGAAACATGGCGAGCAAACTTAATCTATTCGGGAACGATGATGCAGGGGCTTTCGAGTATTGCCACCTACTGGGCAGGTGACAAATACTTATTAGACTTGGGGTACACCTCTTCGTATTGGGAGAGGGCTTATAACGAACAAGTAAAACCTATCGTGGATGTTGTCGAGCTGACCCGTGGTAAGGAGCAATACCACAACGTTCACCAAGTGGCTCGTATCTGGAAATCGCTTATCTTTGCCCGCATTACTGATTTGTATGGAGATATTCCATATTCAGAGGCAGGAATGGGATACTATAGCAAAGTGCTTTCGACGAAGTATGATAAGCAAGAGGATATCTACAAGGATATGCTGAAGGAGATAGATGAAGCCGTAAATGCACTGAACCCATCGTCGGATAAAGTAACTGGTGATGTCATTTATGGAGGCGATGTTGAAAAATGGAAAAGCTTTGGTAATAGCTTAATATTACGCTTAGCGATGCGACTGACCAAGGTAGATGAGACAACGGCAAAAACCTATGTTACTAAAGTGGCAGGAAAAACCTTTTCTAGCAACGATGAAAATGCTTTTCTATCACATGATTTAAGTGGTGACCGTATTACCCAAAATAGAAATAGCCAAGTTCTTGCAGGTCAAGACCCATGGTATAATAAATGGTCCAAAACTTTTATTGATGTATTAAAGAATACCAATGACCCTCGGATAAAAGTGGCAGCGTCAAAAGTTTTCTTGACAAAAGATCCTGACATCAATCCTAATTTTGAAACGGATCCTACGAAACAAAAAGGTATGCCTAATGGTAAGGATAGCCAAGGCAAAGAATACGATGTGCAAACGGACCCGAACTTTACGTCTATGCCTGAGTATTCGTCTCCACACCCAGGTATGATTAAACTAGATGGCATTACCTTTATTTTGACCTATGCAGAATGCGAATTGCTACTAGCGGAGGCTGCTCATCGTTGGGGCATAGGTGGCTCGGCAGCTGATCATTTTGCTAAGGGGGTAAAAGCAAGTATAACCTATCTGAAACAATTTGACAGTAGACTGGCTATTCCTGAAGCTGACGCGGATGCTTATGTGGCTGCGAACCCATTAACAGGAGGGATAAAACAAATCGCCCAACAGTACTGGATACATCATAATACGTCCCTAAACTTTTATGAGTCTTGGTTTAACTGGAGAAGAACAGGTTATCCAGAACTGACTCCAGTAGTGTATCCAGGAAACGCAACTAATGGGATTATCCCCCGTAGATTTCCTTATCCGTCTGCTGAAGAAGCAGGCACCAATAAAGAGTACTACAAAGCAGCATCTGCAGCGGTGCCAGGAGGCGATAACCTATTGGGTAGAGTATGGTGGGATAAACAATAATATATATGCGTATTTACCTAGTAATCGCTACAGTATGTATGGTAGCTTGCCAGAACCAGGAGAACAACCTGATGGGAAGCTACCGTCTTCTGGAAAGTATAACTGTAAAAGGAGATGACACCATACATCTACAGGTGGACACCTCAAAGACTGAAATGATTAAAATAATTAATGCTACGCATTTTGCATTCTTTAATCATGATCGGAAACAGGGGAACGATAGTACTGCCACTTTTGTAAGTGGTGGTGGCACCTATCTTTTGGAAGGTGATAACTATACCGAGAATCTGGATTACTGCAGCTATAGGCCCTGGGAAGGTAAACAGTTTAAATTTACCCTATCCCTGAAAGGAGACACGTTGATCCAAAGGGGAATGGAGGAATTGCCTGAACTAGGGGTAAAACAACATATCACCGAAAAATATATTAAAATCAGGTAGTTAATTGGGTAGGGTAGGCCTGCTGTAATGGCAGGTCTACCTTTTTATATTATTTTCTGTAGCTACAGCTACTACCGTAAGCCGAACAGCCTAAATTGAGGAAAGAAATAACTGCAAATATCACTCCCAATACAATATATATCCACTCGTTGCTGTGCCATCCCTGAGCGGCAACAACCAAGCCTAATGCAATCCTAAAAATCCGCATAAAGGTCCAATTTCTTAAAAACAGCTCTTTCATTTTTTCACTAAATTAATAAACAACTCTGTACCTGCTCGAGCATCGATGCTGTTGTAACAGGTTTCAAAACGCTCGAACGTATAATATCCTTTAAATAGTGGCTCATACTCGAGCACACTGCCACCAAATGGGGGGCCGTTATAACTAAACTCGCGGTCAAACAACACACCTACCAAACGCCCACCTGCCACTAATAGCTCAGCTGTCTTGCGCGCATAGTCACCACGTCTATCGACAGGAATGGCGCAGAAAAAAGTCTGCTCGATAATCAGATTGAATTGCCCCTGATAGGTAAAGAAATCGGCACAAACAAAATTAATCGCCTCCGCATGCTGTACCTTCTTCTTGGCACTCGCTATCGCTGTAGCCGAGATATCCAATACGGTGATGTTCTGAAATCCGGCAGTAGCCAACCAATCCGCTTCGTACGCGTTCCCACAGCCTGGTATCAGGATATGTGCCTCCTTATCGGTATACCCCTCCATGTAGTGTACGATGGGGCGCGAGGCATATCCAATATCCCAACCGGTCTGCCTTGCTTGCCAACGTTGTTCCCAATACGCTGCATCTAGTTTTACGTTCTCTTCCATAAGTCCTTAAATCATCTTATACTGACACAGCAACTCCGCCCAAGGGCGCACTTCCAAATAAATCTATACAGTCTTCCTGTGGTTGCTGGGAGATAAGCCCCCTTTTTTCTGTCGAAAGTTAACAATTCTACAACTATCTTTCTGACATACTAACGTAAAGTTACGACCAATATGTAGCTGCGAAGGTGACTTATGTTACACATATTATACTTTGCCTCAAACAATACTTATCTTTGTAATAAGGATTTTTTTGAAAAATTAATTGCAAATGGAAAAAATGAAAATCGAAATATGGAGTGACATTATGTGTCCCTTCTGTTATATTGGAAAACGTAAGTTAGAAAAATCTATAGAGACTCTTCCAAATAAAGATGCTATAGAAATCGAATGGAAAAGCTATCAGCTGAATCCAGATTTGCAGACCGATACTTCGCAAAACATCAACGATTATCTCTCTATACATAAGGGAATGAGCCTAGAGCAAGCCCAGCAAATGAGCCAACAGGTGACACAGATGGCTGCGGCAGAAGGCCTAGAGTACCATATGGATAAAGCGGTTGTAGCAAACTCTTTCCGTGCACATGTGTTCGCACATTTTGCGAATAAATATGGCAAGCAGCTGGAAGCAGAGGAATTGCTTTTTAGAAGCTACTTTACGGAAGGTAAAAATGTGGACGATATAGCCGTGTTAAAAGCACTAGCTACACAGTTAGGATTGGATGAAAACGAATTAGCCGGGGTGCTAGAGAGTGGAGAGCTGGATGATGAAGTAAAAATGGATATCCATGAGGCGCGCCAAATCGGGGTACAAGGTGTACCGTTCTTTGTGTACAACCGTAAATATGCAATTTCTGGTGCACAACCTAACGAACTATTTGTACAAACGCTAGAAAAGGCAATGTCGGAATGGAAGGGTGGCAGTCCACTAGAAATCGTAGCGGAACAGGATGGACCGAGCTGCGGCCCGGAAGGATGTGAGTAATATCAAAAAAGCCAGATTAGAAATGTAATCTGGCTTTTTTGTAAACGGTATCTAAGCTAGAAGACAAGCGATGATGTAAGGAGAAAACACGATAATCCCTACTATAGCTGCAATAATAGCCTGGATCAAGACCGCAGCAGCAGCCAGGTCCTTGACTTTTTTGATAGCAGGGCGCCTTTCAATGGATACAAAGTCTGCTAAGTATTCTACTGCGGTATTGAAAATTTCGGCTGATAGCACCATACCAATCACAACCAACACAGCAAGCCACTCGTAACGGTCAATATTAAAAAGAAACCCGAATGCTATCGCAATTGTAGCAGCAAAAAGGTGAATCTTTAGATTGACCTCCCCCTTGAAGGCGACCTTAAAACCGTTGAAAGCCCACTTAAAACTATCTATTCGTTTATTCAAGCCAGACATAATAATTCATTTAGGCAGAATGGTATAACTCGTCAAATAGCACTTTATACTTTGACAGAATCACCTTGCGTTTCATCTTTAATGTGGGCGTAAGTTCACCTCCTTCAATGGTAAACTCCTCTGACAGGATAATAGGTTTTTTTATCTGCTCCCAGTTTCCGAAATGCTGATTGGCAACACGGATTTCACTATTTATCTTTTTAATAACAACCTCTTGTTTCAAGAACTCTTCCTTTGGTAGACTCACAATCTCTGCGGCATTAGTTCGAGCCCACTCTATAAGGTTGGAGTAATTGGGAACGATATAGGCCGATGCAAATTTCTGTCCATCGCCAATAACCATAGCCTGCTCGATAAATGGTGACTCGACGAGTCTTTTCTCAATAGGTTGAGGAGTTACATATTTCCCCCCAGATATCTTGAACATCTCCTTCTTGCGGTCTATGATTTTTATAAAACGTCCTTCTTCCAATACGGCAATATCTCCGGTATGCAACCAACCATCGATAATAGTTTTCTTGGTCTCTTCTGGGGCTTTATAGTACCCCATCATGACGTTAGGCCCTTTGACTAGAATTTCACCATCATCAGCCAACCTGACTTCAACATATTTGACTGGTAGCCCCACCGTACCGATACGAACACCATGAATGTAATGGTTGACCGCAATAAGAGGAGAGGCCTCCGTAAGTCCGTACCCTTCGTATACGGGAATGCCAGCTGCCAGAAACATACGGGCCAGCTTATTATGTAGCGACGCCGAACCAGAAGCTATAGTAACAAGATGTCCGCCTAATGCCTCGTACCATTTGTTGAGCACCAGCTTTCGAGCTATAGACAACTTAATATTGTACACAGCACTTCTCTTCGCAGGATTAGGGTCGTAGCCATCTGCGATGTCTACTGCCCAGTCGAATATTTTGCGTTTCATTCCAGAAAGCTCATGACCGGTTTTCATGATTTTCTCATATACTTTTTCAAGGATACGCGGCACAGCTGTCATGATATGAGGTTTGACCTCAACAATATTCTGACCAATCTTATCTAAAGACTCGGCTATATGAATTGTAATACCAATATACATATAGGTGTATACCACCATCCGCTCGTATGCATGACAAGGAGGAAGGAAGGTAAGCCCACGGTCGAACGCCTGGCAGGGAGTGATATCACGCGCAGACATAACGTTGAATACGATGTTATTATGAGACAACATAACTCCTTTGGGCTTGCCCGTGGTACCCGATGTATATATTAAGGTAGCTAAATCTGTAGGTAGAACGCGTTCTCTATAGTCATTTAGACTATCGGGGCTCTGCTCGGCAGCAATTTGCTTTAACTCATCCCAATGCCGAACACCTTCAGCCTCTGTGATACAAAAGATATACTTAAGACTGTAAATAGCTTCTTTAATCGTATTGATTCTATTGTAAAGTGACTTGTTACCAACTACACAGAGCTTTATCTCGGCATCATTAAAGATGTATTGATAGTCGGCATCGGTAATATTTGGATACATGGCAACAACGACACCTCCAATTTGCTGTATAGCAAAATCCATCATATGCCACTCCACACTACTATCAGCTATTAGGCCTACTTTTTCGCCAGCTTCTATCCCTAGCGCCAAAAGGCCAAGGGACAACCGATCCACCTCTTTCAAAAAGTCTGCTGTCGAAAGGTAGTTCCATTCGCCATTTTGTTTATATCCGAACATAGGCAGCTCGGGATACAATTCGATCTGACGTCTGGCCAAATCAAATAGTCTTAAATTCTGTGTCTCAATCATATTCAAACTGGACTGTATGAATACTATACAATCCTCTGATGTAATGGTTTCTTTTATCCTTAATTTTTGACAAATATGGGCCAAAAATAGTTTATTTCGAACAAAAGGAAAAGCCCAATAATATCGCACGTTATTATTGGGCTAAGGAAGTATATTGTAATTATAAGTGATTAATAAAGCGTTCTTATAATCTAATACTTAATAATCAAAGTGTATGCCAAAATCGAATCTAAAAATAGGTATAATATTGTTAAACAGCAAAATACACTAATTTTGTAGATATTAACCTACAAAAGACGTCCATTGACATTATAAATCGCTATAAGCCGGAAATGCTGGATCAACAATACGCTTCCATTCTGGGTGTTTCTTTATATATGCAAATACATAAGGACAGTAGGGCATAAGCTTACGCCCATCCTGTTCAATAAACTCTAATGTCTTTTCTACTACTGCAGTTGCAGCTCCAGTCCCCTTGAGTTCTGGATCTGCCTCCGTATGTATTAGTGCTATACGGCTTCTGGTCTCCTTAAAATCTATAAATGCAAAATAACCGTTGACCTTGATTTCAAAACGGTGATCTAAATCATTTTTAACTAGCGGAATATCTATTAGCTCTTCTCTCATATCTATCACTTATCTATTTTAATTCTGATTCAAACATAACCGTATCCGATTTCCTAAAAACTAACATAGATTAAGAAATAAGCTACATATTATTTCTTACCTATGCGATACAGCTTTCCATTGTCAGATATGGCATACAAGGCTTCATCCTTCCCTTGTGCAATGTCTCTAAAACGCTGTCCTTCTTTCTCCAGTAGTCTTTCTTCGCCCACGACTTTATTATTGGCAATGACGAGACGGGCAATATGCATACTGCTAAGTCCAGTGATGAATATATTGTTTTTCCATTCTGGAATCGCCGAGCCGGTATAAAAAGTGATACCAGAAGGAGATAAAACAGGATCCCAATAATAGACCGGTTGCTCCATTCCTTCTTTTTGCTGAATAGGAGGGTTACCGATTTCCTTACCGGAGTATTCTATACCATAGGTAATCGTAGGCCAACCGTAGTTCTTACCCGGTTCTACACGGTTCAGTTCGTCGCCGCCACGAGGTCCAAACTCGGTCTCCCAAAGTTCGCCGGTCTCGGGGTGAAAGGCAATCCCCTGCACGTTGCGGTGTCCATAGGAATATATCTCTGGAAGAGCTTCGGAATTACCTTCGAATGGATTGCCTGCAACAGGCTTGCCATCGGTTGTAATACGTAATATCTTGCCTAACCCTGTTTTTAAATCCTGTGCCATAGGCCGTGTCGCCAACTCGGACCGCTCGCCAGTACTCACGAATAGGTTACCATCCTTATCGAAGATAATTCGCCCACCAAAATGTAGGTTACCATCAAAAACAGGTCCCGCTCTATAGATAACAACAGGATTTTCAATCGTTTTTTCATCATTCGCCAACTTACCTTTGGCAACAGCAGTCTGATTGCCACCAGAAGAGCGCTCTGAGAATACCCAATATACCATTCGGTTCGATTCAAAATGAGGGTCTAAGGTAAGTCCTAAAAGCCCACCTTGTCCATCGCTATCTACCTTTGGCAATCCTGTAATAGCTTCGCTGACCTTCCCTTCGCTATTGACAATACGCATCGTCCCTTCTTTTTCTGTTACTAACAAACGTCCATCTGGCAATACAGCAATACCCCAAGGAGACTTCAAGCCATCTGCGAAAACTTTACCTTCAAAAGCTGTAACTGTTTTCACACCGCCTATTCGTGTTTGTCCCTCGAAAGCAGGTTTATAATCGGTATTGCCCTTCTTGGTTTCCACCGGAGCTAATGTACTATCTGCAGAATCTCCTTGAGCGTTGGCCGCACCATTATTGCAAGATACTCCCAATAAAGAGGAGGAGAGGAGTGCTAGAGAAAGAATATTTTTCATATTTAAACTATTTGTTTTTTTACTTTAAAACAATGGCCTCTTTGTGTGAAAGCAATTGTTTGTAGGTGAACGTATCTGAATCTGTAAGCAAACTCTTGTGATGAGGAGCCGGTACCAATACCTTTACTTCTTTTCTATCCGTGGGAACAAAGCAAAGAATACCCTCTGTTTCCGATTTCTCATTGACAAGCATTGTGTATTTTTCGACCGGTTGGTCCAGCTTATTCGCCTGCTTCAAACTATTTAATATTATACTTAACATCGCTCGTTCCTATTAATTGGATATATTAGAACAAAAAAAAATAAAATTCGTTTTGCTACGCTTATTGTTTCTCTTCATGAAATACGAGAATAGGGATATCGGAATGGAAGGCAAACTTATTCGAAAGACTCGAATTAATCAATCTATCAAAAAAATTCCGATTACGTTTCACAATTGCTAAGACATCGATGTGGTTTTCTGCCAAAAAGCTATTGATGGTGCTTTCTACATTTTCTTTTTTCTCTAAAAAAACAAAATCCAATCGCATGCCCTGAAACTTCTTACCCCAATCCTCTCCATACAGTAGCGCTTGAGCAGGTTTGCTGGAATCATCCATGACATGTGTACAGTACACTTCCGCATTGACCAGACCTGCCATGTGTACAACCTCTTCCAATGCAGCTAGATCTTTTTCACGGAATAGGGTAGTAAAAGCTACCTTCTTAATAGGAGCATACTTCGCTTGTGCTGGTATCGCCAAGACAGGTTGTTGGATATTCTGTATGACAGCGACGGTATTTGTACCGATAAACTTTTCAGTAAAACCAGATGCCCCATAAGTCCCCATAACGACCAAACGGACGTCTTCGGTCTTTACGACTTTGCGAACACTGGAAACGACCGTTCCCTCCTCAAATAAGAATATTAACTTGTCATAATCCAATCCATTCTTTTCTGCGAGCTCACGCAATGCTGGAGCTTGTTTCTTAAAATAATCAAATTTGGAAAGCTCTACCTGTTGGTAAACATCGGCCAGCATCTCTGGTTGCCCCGCATGGGTAGCGGACAGAACAGGAGTGACGTACGAATATAGCACCAGCAATTTAGCATCTAATTGATTGGCTAGGTGCAAGGCATACAAAAAAGCATTGTTGGCTGCCTCTGAAAAATCTGTAGGGAAAAGTATATGCTTCATAATGATAACTATTTGATTATATAACGTTTATTCCAAAATAAGAACATATCGTTAAGCTTAACTATCTATTTGAAATGTCTAATTATAATAACGACATTAAACGGAATTAAATTATTATCGATAACTTTAACTAATGAGTCCCAAATATCATTGGGATTTTGATTAAAATTAAACAAAAAGTACCAAAGACTCAAGCTAAATAACAAATCAAAGATTTAATCAAATACTACTGTAGCATTTATTTTGTTTATCCGTTCTTATTAGAGAAAATGAAAGATTTATTCGGAAAATAAAGGCTTTATGATTAGTATTACTGAGGATAAAATATATAATTTAGACAAGTGAAAAGCATATAAGCCTTACGTGAATATATTGCCAAAATACTTCAAGAAGAGAGATTCTTTGACTCTAAAGTCCGCTTTGGAGGAATGTGTTATGGCAGATACTGAGCGCAGTAAATCGTACATCTATAAAAAGTTTTATGGTTACCTCATGGCAGTAGCCCTCCGATATGTGAAGGATGAAATGGAAGCAGAAGATGTGGTTAATGAATCTTTTGTTAAAGTATTTCGAAAAGTCGTTGATTTCTCATTTGAGGAAGATGAATACGCTATCGAAAAAACCTTTAAGGCATGGATGGCACGAATAACTGTTAATACATCGATAGATAAGATAAGAGCGAAGAAACAAACCTATGCACTAGACGATATACACGACGGCGAACTGATACAACATGCGGTGAGCTCCTCTACGAAACTGGAAGAGAATGATATATTACAATTACTGTATGAACTACCCGAAATACAACGTTCTATATTCAACTTGTATGAAATAGAAGGTTACTCGCATGATGAAATCAGCAAACTACTAAACATTCCGGAAAGTACCTCGCGAACATATTTGACAAGGGCAAAAGCAAGATTAAGAAAACTTTATACAGACCAGTTTTCTGTATTAGATAATATAAATCATTCTTAAATATAGGCAGAATGAAAACTGAGAAAGAAATAATTGATGACATTATATCCCGTATCAAGGAGCAGCCTGATAGGGGATACAGAGAAGGTGCTTGGGAAAAATTCAAGAACCAAAACCCTGGGACTAGTGCAAAAACTAGACCTATAGCGGGCTGGATTTCGGCTGCTGCGGCGCTACTATTGGTGGGCATGGGGACTTTGTACTATGTCAAAAACGCTGTTATTTCGACCGATATGGACGACAATATCGCTGCCGTAGTTGAGAATAACATACCTTCTTCTAGAGAGGCCGCTGCTCCGGACCAATCAGAAAATGGTCCCAAACAACAATCTGAGAATACATATACACCTTTAATTGAAGGAAATACGTTACAAAAGAACGATAATCTAGTACAGTATAATGCGAAGTCTAGGAGTCAGGATATAAACCTGGTCTCGAATGTTCCACTTTTACCTGAAACTTTGCTACCTATAGACAAGAATATAGAGCTTGCTTCAGTAGGTGCTGTTAAAGAGCTAGAGCTATCAATCATTCCAAAATATGCATCCGTTGATTTAAGAAAGTCTCAGAGTGGATTATCTACACCAGAGCATCTCGTAATGGCCGCCAAATCTATTCCTACCTCCGAGCTTAGTTTTAAAGAGGTGGAAATGAGAAACCAAAACAAACAGGTACGCTTTGGTGACAAGTTTGATATGGCGCTCTTTGTATCGCCACAGTCTACCAACCAAAAGACCAACGTAGGAGGAGGATTGACATTGGCATACAACCTAACGAATAAAATAAGTGTACGTACAGGTGCTTCTTACAACTCTTATGAAGTCGGTATGATGAAGAATCCTAAAGAGCCAACTAGTTATGAAACTGTGATGGTCAGTAAAAATGGGAAAAATGCGTCGGGCAGTCAAATGATGATGGCTTCTAATGCGCCTGAGAGCAGTAGAATGTTAATCCCCAATATAAATGCAGTAACGAGTATAGTGCAATCGGTAGATATACCGCTAGAAATGAAATACAATGTAGGAAAGTCGCTCTACGCTGTTGCTGGCGTTTCTTACTCTGCCATAATCGGACAGGAAAGAAGTGCACATTATGTAGATAATGTCAATGAAGAAACTTTCTCAAACGGGTTCCCTGAAAATGAGAAGCAAATGAAAACTGCGGTTAAAGCCGTCAACAAAACGGTTAAATCTGCAGAAGAAAATGTTTCGACTAATGGATTCAATGGATTTGTAAACTTCTCAATTGGCAAAAAAGTGAAGGTAAACAATCGTTTTGGCGTATCTGTAGAGCCTTACTTTAAAATACCGGTAGGACAATACAGAAGAGCAGATATGGACTATACCAATGGTGGCATCCGTGTCATGACAAATTTCTAAAGCTGATCGATACGAACCCAGGACATACCTGCTGCAATAGCTCCAGCTACGCCCGGATCACCGTCTTCGAACACCAAACAATCTTGAGGACTGACATCGAGTAATTCTGCACAACGCAAAAATGGATCGGGCGAAGGCTTTCCTTTCTCTGTGTCACCAGCACAAACTAGGACCTCATATTTATTGGACACCCCAATTACATCTAGTGTAATATTCAATGTAGACCGACTTCCGCCGGAAACAATACCTATTTTTTTAAGACCAACATTATCTATTAGCACCTGCTTGACAAAAGGGATTGGCTCTGTTTCGTAAACAAACTTCTCGATAAATACAGCTGATTTACGCATTGAAAACTGCTGTATATCGAATTCGACCTGATAGCGTTTGGTTATCTCCTCGGCAACAGCAACAGTCGGCCAACCCGCCGTCTCGTCGATGAGGGCGTCATCCAACTGCACACCATACTCGAGCGCGGTCTCTACATAGGCTGCCTTGTGAGCCCATATATTGTTTGCCAATGTACCATCTACATCAAATAAAAGCGCTTTGGACGTCCTAGACAATTCCATCAAATGGTTATATTTTACAAGCTCTATTTCTGTCATATCCCTGGTTGGATTAGTATAAAAAATCTCCGTTTGAAATAATCCTTGTTAAGAAAGGTACTTATTATCAAACGGAGATAAATAATAGGCTGCTATACACAGCTTATATTGGATTATTTCTTTAAACTTTTTCTGCGTTTTTTCTCCTTGATAATCAAACTCAACTCACGTCCCGTTTGTCCAGCAGCTGAACTGTTCTCTTGTGCTCTACGGAAGAGGTAAGGCATTACAGATTTTACAGGACCATAAGGCATGTACTTCGCAACATTATAATTTGCAGCGCCCAAGTTGAACGAAAGATTGTCTGACATCCCTAACAGCTGAGCAAAGAATACATGTGGATGGTTGTGGGGGATATTGCGTTTATCCATCTCACTCGCCAACAACATGCTACTTGCATCATTGTGCGTACCAGCCATTAACCCAATTCGCTCAACGTTGTCCATACAGAACATTATAGCATTGTTGTAGTCAGTGTCGCTCGATTGTTTAGTAGGCTGTATAGGAGATGGGTATCCTTTTTCAGCAGCACGCTCACGCTCAATCTCCATATAGGCTCCACGAACAATTTTAGCACCTAAATAGAAGTTCTGAACCTCAGCATAAGAGAAATCTGCTTTTAAAGACGCTAGCTTGTCGTGTCTGTACAATTGATAAGTATTGTATACAATAGGTTTTTGCTTGTTGTATTTTTCCATCATCTCACGTGCGATATCGTCTATCGTATCTTGTATCCAAGAATGCTCGGCATCGATCAATACTCTGATATCGGCATCGTAGCATGCCTTACAAATACGGTCGCAACGCTCCATAAGACGTGCAAACTCTTGCTTTTCTTCTGTTGTCAATTCTTGTTTGGCATCGACTTTTGCTAATAAATCAAAACGTCCAACGCCTGTCGGTTTGAATACACAGAAGGAGATAAGTTTATTGGTTCTGGCAAATGCTACCGTAGACAATACTTCATTGCAACATGCGTCAAAACTTTCTTCAGACTCTTCGCCCTCTACCGAATAATCTAATATGGTAGTCACATTACCTTTACCCAACTCTTCAATAGCCTTACTACAGCCCTGGATAGTCTCGCCACCACAAAACTGCTTGTAAATGGTATTACGGATTATTCCTTGGATAGGAAGCCCAATATTTAAAGAGAAGTTAGTAATTGGAGTACCTATCTTAATCAGCGCATTTGATGCTACCATCTTGAACAACCAATAAGCTCTCTCTAGGTCTTTATCAGACTTGTTACGGAATGCTATCTCAGTATTATCAAAGTTTAACGTCGAAGGACTTTCTTGTACTGTCATTTTGTATTAATTTTTCGGGACAAAAGTAAGTAATTAATGATTACTTTTTGGGGAAAAAGATTATTTTACGCAAGATTAACTTACTTTTGTATATGCAAACATTCACACTGGAAGCGGAGTTTATTCCGATGATACAATTATTAAAAGCACTCAACTGGGTCGAGCATGGAGGCATGGCACAACGAGTCGTTGAAGATGGGCTCGTAAAGTACAATGGTGCTGTAGATTTGAGAAAAAGACTAAAAGTTCGGAAAGGGGATACCGTAGAGTTTGAAGGACAAAAGGTCCAAATCGTATAAAATACGTATATTTACTTCCTCATAAAAAGAACATGCAAACAATCAATAGTTTAGGATATAGTGTATATTTTGACGATACATTAAAGTCATTGGAGTCTTTTATCGCTGAAAGAGAGTATTCACAGATTCTTATTTTAGTGGATAGGAATACAAACGACCACTGTCTACCAGTGTTACAAGCAGCACTGCCGAACCTAGTGGACTACGATATCATTGAAGTGGACCCAGGGGAAGAAAACAAAAATATTGATTTTTGTATCGGGGTCTGGAAAACCATGCTTGATTTTGGTGCGGACAGAAAAGCATTGATGATTAATCTAGGTGGAGGAGTGGTAACGGATATGGGAGGGTTTGCAGCCTCTACCTATAAGAGGGGAATCGATTTTGTGCAGATACCAACAACCTTACTCTCACAAGTAGATGCCTCTGTAGGCGGCAAAACAGGGATAGACTTGGATAATGTGAAAAATATTATCGGCACCTTCACCCAACCCCAGGCTGTATTTATCAGCTCCGCGTTTTTGGATACACTGGACCAAAGGCAACTGACTTCTGGATTTGCAGAAATCATAAAGCATGGCTTGATTCAAGATAACGACTTGTATACCCTGTGTAAACAAGTCGACACAGCAAAAGTAAGCAGTGATATTGTATACCGTTCGGTAGAAATCAAGAACAAAGTGATTGTAAATGACCCCACAGAACAGGGACTACGTAAGATATTAAACTTTGGACACACTATTGGCCATGCCATCGAAGGCTACTCTTTGGTACATGATACCAACCCACTATTACATGGAGAAGCCATAGCTATAGGAATGATTTGTGAAGCTTGGTTGTCGCACAAACATACGGGACTTTCTGCAGTGGAACTACAGGATATAACGTCTGCTTTTCTATCCCGATACGAGCGTTATGGATATACTCCAAATCAATATGAAGAGTTTTTGGAGTTAATGAAAAATGACAAAAAGAATGAGGATGGTAAAATCGGCTTTGCTCTTCTAGAACGCATAGGAAGCGCGGTATATAATATTTATGTATCAGAAGAAGACATCAAGGAAGCTCTAGATTACTACCTGAAAGCAAGCAACTAAGCGGTGAACAAAACGAAGACCATCAGGGTAGCTTTAGCTATTATAACTAACGACCAAAATGATATTTTGGTCGTTAGAAAAAAAGACGGTCTTTACTTTGCGTTACCTGGAGGGAAAATTGAAGCTACGGAAACAACTAACGAAGCACTGAGACGCGAACTGAAAGAGGAGCTGAACCTGTCTTTCGATGCGACTGACTTTACTTTTTTGGGAAACCATACCACCACAGCAGCAAATGAAGTGAACACAATGGTAGAAGGTCATATATTCCTGCTAAACAAGAATCTAACACTAACCCTGTCAGGATACGCAGAGATAGAAGAGGTAGTCTGGCTGTCCAAGACAAATTACACAAACTATCGACTTGCGCATCTCTTTACAGAGTTTGCATTACCCAAATGGTTAGCTGAAAAACTCTAGCGTCTAATGCTCCAAGGGGCTATTCACCAAGTCTACCGCTTCTTCTAAAATCTGCTTCCTTTTTTCTTGGTTAATCTCTATCATCTGAAGAAATTTGGGCTTCCGAACGACATCTTTAACCAAAATACACTGTGCTTTCAATAACCGGGCTTTGTCCTGCGCACCTAAAGAGGTCAAACACGTGATGGGATACTGCCCATTATTATCTACTCTTGCTTTTAAACTAGCCTCTCTTGGATAGTCCCAAGCTAAAAGATTCATCTTATGATATTCACCAAACTTGATAGAATCTGTCGTGAGATAAGCGTTTGTGACGAGCCATCCGGCTGAAACTTTTAAGGTCTTATCAAAAAAGGTATATTTTATATCCGATATATCAACAACCCGGGACATGAAGTACATCGGCGTCGTAACGGATATCTTGGCATCCACATCATTCCTAAATTTACACTCGATTGCAAGCAGCTCTTGTCCTTTGGTAGCTACAACATCTATCTCATGAGTCACGGCATGGCCCTGTATAATCTGTCCTGTGACGGCCTTGTATCCGTCTTCCTGAAACATACGAGCCACCCATTTTTCGAAATAGAACCCTTCGGGGCCAAGATCCCGCAACGCTTTTTTGAGGCTATATCTTGCAGCGTAGGTATCCCGACAGGACTTAAGGTATTCGAACGCGAGTTCATACAATTCCCGTGTAGAAATACCATCATAAAGTTTGTCTTTGATACGCTCGAAGACTCCATCAACCTCGTCTGGAGAGGCTCCCGACCGGGATAAAGAGTGTCTTAAACTGTCTGGTCTGAAGGGGACTAATTCTCCGGAATGTTTCTTTACCTGCATAGTCTATTTCGCTATTTAATATTACTCCTCAAGATACATATAATCACATTTATTGAAAAACATAATCTGAAATAAGTTGTTATATAACTGTAACTAAAACATCAACAATATGCTATTGAACTACGCCTTAGAAAAAATAAAAAAGAAAGTGGACGAAGATTGTATCGATGGAAATGTGGGAACCTCTGAACGAATACTGTCCGTTATAGCTGGTGGACTGATATTGGGAATAGGTATAAAGCAACTCATAAAACGTCCAATGACGGCATTGACAGGAGTGACCCTCGGCGGCGCTTTGGTATACCGGGGAATAACGGGACACTGTAGCATCAAAGCGGGCCTTGATAAAATGACTAAAAAAGAAGACGAAGTAACTGTAATCGAACATCGCTACTTTGTAAAACAATAGTGCTGAGGGGATTTATTTTCTACCTATAAACTGCCACTCCATGAGGTCTTTTTTTATCTTTGAAGAATGACAAAACGAAGTAAGATAGTCGTCTTAACGGGGGCTGGCATCTCAGCCGAAAGTGGACTACAGACATTCAGGGGAAATGATGGTCTATGGGAGGGACACCGTATTGAAGATGTGGCGACACCAGATGCATGGCGCCGAAACCCAGAAATGGTACAACGTTTTTATAATGAACGACGGAAAAAATGTATTCTAGCAGCACCTAATCCGGCACACATCGCGCTGGTTGAGCTGGAAAAATATGCCGATGTATGGATTGTCACACAAAATATAGATGACCTCCACGAACGTGCAGGCAGTAAAAATATCATACACCTACATGGTGAAATCAGAAAGTCTCAGTCTTCGCTGGACCCAACAATGGTATATCCAATAACAGGGGATGTGATTGGAATGGAGGAAACCTGCGAATTTGGATCACCGCTGAGACCACATGTTGTATGGTTTGGAGAGGCTGTACCTAATATGGATAAAGCAATTCGCCTCGTCAAGGATGCCGATTTTCTATTGGTAATTGGTACCTCATTGCAGGTATACCCGGCAGCAAATCTAGTCTACGAAACATCGCGCGAATGTAAGATAGTGGTCGTAGACCCGAATATACCTCAGCTAAATATAGGTAGCAACACAATACAACGATTTGAAGAGAAGGCTTCAATAGCCCTACCAGATATGGTGGCCAATTTTGGCGAGCATAATACATTTGAAAAATAGAAATAGGAGAGCTTACGAAAAGTTCTCCTATTTTATTTAATAGTATCTATTATAGGTATCGTTAAACCCGGTCCGCATGCTGGTAAAAGACTGTAGCACCTGGTTGATAAACTGCTCATCTAGAATCTCGAAGACTCCATTGACTCCATTCAATACATCTGATTCTGCAATCTTATACGATTGTTCAAGATTCCCCTGCTCAAACTTGATAATGAACTTTTGATTCATCCCAAAAATAGTAATCTTACAATCTGAATGCGGCAATTCTGCTAAAACCCTCATTTAATCTTGATTTAATTAGAAGGCACAAAGTAAACAAAATCTTACCAATTGTATAATTAATGGAGTAAGAATATCATCATAACACGCCCTGAGACTTCATTGCTTCGGCAACTTTGATAAAACCACCGATATTTGCCCCTTTGAGATAGTTGATATATCCACCTTCTTCTTTTCCATAGCGCACACAGGTCTTATGAATGTTCTCCATAATAGTCTTTAACCGACCATCTACTTTACTGGCAGACCACTGCTGTCCAATAGAATTTTGGGACATCTCTAAACCAGATACAGCTACACCTCCCGCATTCGCAGCCTTGCCCGGTCCAAAAAACACTTTAGCTTTTAGAAAAACCTTAATTGCTTCAGATGTAGAAGGCATATTCGCTCCCTCAGCAATG
>JBEBQJ010000088.1:0-18289 GCA_040395455.1 Sphingobacterium yanglingense
CCGTTATTGTTGGACTAGATAAGAACGCAAATACAACAGATACAGTAAATAGTCGCTTGGTGGAATCCAAGCGACTAAAATTTATAGAATAAAAACTCAGTAAGATCTAACCCTAACTAAATAATGATTAATCAAATAATTCGGTTAACTTTTTAAACAGAGCATCACCTCTCAAATCTTTGGCTATAATCTTTCCAGATGGGTCGATAAGTAGATTGCTCGGAATAAATTCTATACCATAAGTTATAGCAACTTCATTTTTTGCGCCTTTGAGATCGGATACATTTATCCAAGGCAATTTATCATCCCGAATCGCTTTTTTCCAACTTTGTATCTTATCATCTAATGAAATACCTATCACTTCAAATCCTTTTTCTTTATATTTATTGTAAGCATTCAACACATTAGGGTTTTCAGTACGGCATGGTATACACCAACTGGCCCAAAAGTCTACTAAAATATAATGTCCTTTAAACTCGTTGAATGAAACGGCATTACCTAAGGTATCTGGTTGTGTAAAGTCCTTGACTTGCTCACCAATCTGACTTCCGGATAAGGCATCTAGCTTCTTTGCAATTTTGTCCCCAGTAAATGTTTGCTTAACTGAATCGTTTAACAAGCCGTATAGATAACGTTTTCTGTTAAAATCCCGTTCTAATCCTACCAGATATAAACTATAAGAACTCCCTGGATTATTCATGATGAATTCTTCGACTCTTTTGTCGCTTTGGTCTCGGACAATTCTGCGTTCCTCTTCAATTAATACTTTTCGTTCTATGGGCGCTTCGCGGAGCGCCGTATATAAAGAATCCCAAGTGTTTTTTAGATCTTTTGTAAAAGCATCAAACAGATCTGCATCACGTTGCACTGAGGAACCTTTAAGAACATATGTATCTGTCCTATCGGCCATTCCAGATAATTGAATATTACTAGGCTCTGCAAAGAAATGGTAAGAGCTAGTTCCCACTGTCAATGCAACTCGTGTGGGCTCCATTAAGTCAGTAGTCCAATTAAATCTTTCATTATGAACGAAAGCGGTGTCTACAATGGAAAGACCATCTTTCATATAAAACAATGTGACGATACCATTTGAGAGCTCTTTTAGAAGGGCTGATAATGTGGTATTATGTCCACTGACTGATAGACTTAAACTGGATAACATGACAAATAAAATATAGCGGGATAAATTTTTATTCTTCATTGGGATATTGTTTAAATTCTTTTTTGTATCTGTGTGTTAGTTGTAACCTGGATTTTGCTCAAGCAAATTATTCAATTGCCTCTGTCCCTGCGGGATAGGATAAAGCGCCGCATCGGATGTATAACCTGTCTTTTCATTGCCAAGCACTGTGGACGCCGAACTTTCGATGGTTACGTTTCTCTTGAGATCAAACCAACGATTACCCCATTCAAAACACAATTCCAGCTGTCGTTCTTTCATAATCGCATTCAAAACAACATGTTGTGAAGTCTTGTCTATAAGACTATTCTTTAATCCAGCTCTGTTACGTATGACATCTAGGTCTTTCACGGCTTGCTCTAGATTATTTAGATGTGCCGCCGATTCAGCATGTATCAATAATACTTCTCCAAGCCGAATTATCATCAAATTTTCTACAGGTAGACTTGATGCCTGCTTGTTTTTATATTTGAAAGGATAATAAAAGCTATCCCCGTTGACAACGGATACTCCTACCCAATGTTGAAGACGTTGATCAGCTTTATCAAATTGATTGAAAAGAAATGGAGTTACTAAATATCTTGGCAAAACTCCAGGTGACGGGACAAAAGTCTGCGCATCATCGGTCTGCTTATAAGAATTTTTAACAGGCAATTGCCAAATCGCTTCGTCACTACCTTCTAGGAAAACTTCGTCTAGGTTAACATCTGTAATACTATAGATTCCGCTTTTGATAACATCATCAGCTGCATCATATGCCTCTTTCCAACGGCCGCAGTATAGAAACACTTTGGATAATAATGCTTTTGCTGTATAACGATTTGGACGTTGGCGTCCAAATGATGGATAATCGGTAGATAAGTCAGCAATAGCCTCTTCCAAATCTTGGATTATCTGTCGATAAACCTCAGCAACGGTGGCCCTAGGAAAACGGGCCGTATGTTGATAATCGGTTGAGGTAACTAAAGGTACCCCTCCAAATATATTCACCATATTAAAATAGTAAAGAGCCCGAAGAACTTTCATCTCGCCTGATATCTGTCTCACAAATGATTGGGAAAGACCTTTACTATGTGACACACCATCCAAAATATCGTTTACTTTGTATACTCCTTGATAAGGATATTGCCATAGAGAAATAATACCTCCACTCAAAGGTGTCAGCATATAACTGTAGAAATGAGTATTATCGGTATTGCTTGCGGTAATTGAAATTTCATCTGCAGAAAGCCCTGTTGCCACAGTAAAATTGGCGTCGCTATAAGCGAATCCTTTACCCTGACTATAAGAATAGGCTCCTACTACTGCTGACATAGCAGTAGCACTATCCGCAAACTGTTGTTCTTTTGTTATGAAAGTAGGCGGATTCCCGGGGATCTCTATCAGCTTCTTACAGCCTCCAAAGAGGTATAATACACTAAGTAAGAAGCTCATTTTCATTATATATATAGAGCGTGTTTTCATGATAATAATTGCTTAAAATTTAAGATTCAGGCCTAACGCTACAATCCGCTGTAAAGGCAAAGCCGTAATAGTGCCTGGTTGCTCAGGATCCCCAACTTTGTAATTCGTAATTGTGAACAAATTTTGGGCATTGATATATACTCCCCCTCCTTTTACATTAATGTTGCTCAGGATTCTTTCTGGCAATGTGTAGGAAAGAGCAACTGTTTTTACTCTTAAATATGTATTGTTACTATATACAGCATCAGATTGGGTAAAAATAGGTATAGTACGAAGTGAACTCGAATTATAGCTGCTTGCTAAGCGTTGGATGAGAGCATCATCTCCAGGTGCCTGCCAATAATTATCTAATATAGCAACAGGTTGATTAGTAGGCGCACCGGGGAAATCTGACGTGTAAAGTGCAGAAAGATAGTTAGGTGAGTAACTGCTTGAAAATTGACAGAATACATATAGACCAAAATCTTTATAGGTAAAATTGTTACCAATTCCTCCCATATACTTGATATCCATGTTTCCTATAGGTATCTGGTCTCCACCATTAGCTGCCATCCCGAACTTTGGACTATAGGTGGTATTACCCTCTTTGTCATAAAACTCATATAATCCGGTGTCTGGATTAACCCCTTTATATTTATATCCTATTATTATCGAAGTAGGTTGTCCAATAATATATTTATTTGCATAAGCAGACGAAGCTAAATCTGGAAAATCAAGCAGTTTATTCCTGTTAAAGGTCAGATTAAATGTAGAAGACCATGAGAAATTATCATTTTTAACATTGCTCGACATGATTGTAAACTCCCAACCTTTGTTTTGGACGAGTGCGTCTAGATTACCGAACACGCGGGTAAAACCCGTCTGTACTGGTAGAGGCATATCCACTAGTTGATTCCCCTGTCTATTTCTATAAAAAGTTGTGTTTAGAGATATTCTATTGTCAATAAAGCTTAAATCTAACGCTAGATTTAAAGATTTTTTTGTAGCCCAGCTAAAATTTGGGTTATAAAGATTATAGGCATAGGCTGGTTTGACTCCCTGAAATGGTAAAACTCCTGATAAATTTTCGTATAGTGCCTGATAAGAGTAGGCTTTGGAAGCATCGCCTCCAGTAGTACCGTAACTTCCAGAGAACTTACCATAGTCCAAAAACGAAAGAAAATCTTTGATGATCTTTTCTTCTGAAAAAATCCAAGCAGCTCCTATTGATGCAAAATTACCAAACTGGCGCCCAGGCCCAAAGTTGGAAGAACCATCCCTTCTCCCTGAAGCTTCCAGGATATACTTCTGATTGTAAATATATTTAAGACGGGCAAAGCCCGCGCTATATTTAAATAGATTTTTGGTTTCAGAGGGATAAGTCTCTGTAGCACCGACAATAGACCCTAGGAAGCTATCATTTGAATAACCATATCCTTCTACCTGATAAGAATCATTGGTAACCTTCTTATAGGTACCTCCAAGTAAAACTGTCAACATTCCCCCGCCAATCGACAGGTTATAATTCAGTTGCGGCTCTAAATTGATCGCTTGCGAAACATTACTACCAAAGCCCGCACTCGCTTCTGCAAAGGCCGGATTTTGCGAACGTGCAGGATTTTCAGACCTTTCATCTGTATTATTCCTGCTAAAGCCAACATTAGTACCTATCGTTAATCCCTCCCATATCTTATAGTTAAGCCTCATCGAACTGTTGAAATTATAGTTTTGTAAGTACACTGGTTGCATAAGCGAACTATAAAAGTTCTGAACCTCCAAAGGGTATCCCTTATAATTCCATACCAGATTACCATTTGGAGTTACCAAGTCAGGCATATTGGGTGAGAGTAGCACTCCTTGCCTACCTTGATAATTGGCTGAATTATTTTGGTCGTATCCATAATCGGCAACTAAATCAAGTGTGAAGCGATCGTTGGCTGAGCTATTATGTATAGCACTGTGTAATGTAAAACGCTTGTCCGAAAAATCACCAGGATAGTTGTAGTTGGAACTTGTATATCCTGCTGCCACAAGGAATGTATTGGAAGCAGAACCTCCTGATAAGGTGGCGTGCATATCCGTATTACTCGTGATTTTACCCGTGATTATTTTCTGCCAGTTAGTGTATTTATCCTGTTCAAAGATTGTAAGATCCGGTGCAAATCCCTCATAATCGTTTGGGTCATCAGATGGTACTAAGCCGTCTATCTCGTAAGCCTCACGCCTTAGCTGAAGATATTGCTGAGTATTCATCAAACGCAACGGCCGAGCTGTGGAATTAAACTGTGTATTTAGATTTAAATCAAGTGCAGTTTTTCCTGACTTACCTCGCTTTGTCGTTATTAGAACAACTCCATTAGCAGCCTGAGATCCGTAGATGGAGGTAGCAGCAGCGTCTTTCAATATACTAATACTCTCAATGTCGTGGGGATTGATACTATTGAACGGACTAATCCCGGTCGGTTGACTTATTCCGCCATTGAAAGATTGCGCTGTGGCAAGATTATTCAACTGGTTAATGTTGACATTTTGAGGAGCAAATGGAACTCCGTCAATAATGAACAAGGGTTGGTCATAAGGCTTGACCTGTAGTGTTGTACCTAAAGTGTTCTGCCCACGAACTTGCACTAATGCTGTAGATCCTGGTGCACCATTACTGGCAGAAATCGCTAAACCAGCGACTTGCCCTTGTAATGCCAATAGCGGATTAGTGACAGGTTGACGTGCAATTTCGCTTGCAGAGATGCTTGATACCGCGCCAACACTAAGACGCTTAGATTCAGTACCATATCCGATTACCTGAACTTCGTCTACGGGATTGTTATTTAATCTTAATCTAATAGTCCCTATATCCCCAATGCCACTAATCTCTCGATCGAGATAACCAACAAAAGAAACAATAAGTACACATGGATTCTCTACATTATTCAAAACAAAAAAACCGTGATCATCGCTTGTCACACCAATTTTTGTATTTTTCACCTTAATGCTAGCCCCCACGAGAGACTCTCCTTTTTCATTGACCACCCGGCCACGCACATCAACAACCTCATTTTGAGAGGGGCTCTCTTTTTCTAACTGGTCTTCTTTCCTATATATCGACACGATTTTTCCGTCGATTATATAACTAAAAGGAAGTCCTTTCAAAACGGTATTTAGGGCAGTCTCCATACCTGCCCGATACAATTCGACGTCAATAACACTACCCTTAAGCAGACTCTTGCCATCAAAAAAGAAATCATAGCCGGTTTGGTTTCTGATTTCTTTCAAAACAGATTCTATGGTTACATTCTTTTTTGAAAGCGTAATCTGCTGCCCAAAGGTCGATGCACTTACCTGCATCAGGCTTGCTAATAGTATTATGGTGGTTAGCCGCATAATCAACACAATTTTAGTATATAGGACTTTGTGTACCCTAATATAATGTGCAAAGGTTTTATACATTTTAATATCATAATTTTTTAAACAAGCTCAGCGCCGACAAAGAGCCAGCTATTGCACCTCAATGCAATTTTGACTAAGTTTGTTTAGTTTGGTAGGACAGCAATCCTTAGCTTTCGACGGACAAGGCTGCTGTCATAAATTGTTATAACTCCAAGCTGACCAGGAGCATCTAATGCTTCTGGTTTATCATTTATGTCTATTATATCTTTTCTCTTTTCATTTTCTTCAATTTTAGATTTAAAATAGGGGTTAGTTATTTTTTTAGTGGGGCAGTTGCTATCTTCCTCTGGCTACGTGGATCGAACGACCATGTATCTTAAAGCGCACCATTCCGGAAGACTCTATAGACTTGAGTACCTGCGACAACGGCTTGTCCCGGGATATCCACCCCCCAGATTCCAGACCTTCGGGTACAGAACCATCGTAGATGATATCGACATCATACCATCGGCCTATCTTACGCATGGCCACTTTAAAATCGACATGGTTTAAGTAAAAATCGCCATCTTTCCAGTCGGTGATATTCTCTGTATCGGTACGTACGATGCGGATATCCTTTCCGGTATTGATAGCCTGCTCTCCGGGTCGAACAAGGTGCGCACCTTTATCGGTCTTGATCTTGATGGATCCCTCGACCAGCGTAGTACTCGTCACAGGTTCATCTTTATAGGCATTTACGTTGAAGCTGGTTCCCAAAACCTCGACCTCCTGTGTGCCTGTACTTACAATGAAAGGCTTAGATCTATCCTTGGCTACTTCAAAATACGCTTCTCCGACAAGCTTGACCCTACGCTGGCCGGCCTGTACCAGCTTGGACGTATAGGTCAGACTCGACCCTGCATTCAACCAGACTCGGGTACCATCTGGCAAGCGTACCTGATAAGTCTCACCGTTAGAAGTAGACAAGGTATTCTCTTTATTGGCATCGGCACTGTCGCTCTTTAGTGCATAAATCAACTGCCCATCAGCCGATTTAGTGATGCTTACCCCGGCTTCATCTGCTATAGGACCATTCATGGCATCGGATAGTCTCACCTTCTTGCCGTCGGCTAAGGTCAACGTAGCACCGTCCTTGCCAGGGGAAATCTGATCGATGTCTGCAAGTGCTGTCGGAGTGTCCGCTTGTTGGTATAGAATGAATAAGGAGGTAGCTACTACTGCCATAAAGAGGGCGGCCACCATCGCCCACCTGTACCATAAATGTACGGGGCTTTTCGGTGCAAGTGACACATCCGGTATATCGAGTCTTCTCCATATGTGGGAACTTGCTGATTTAATAGCTTCTTCAGTAAGCATTGATTCGTCTCTTTGATGAAGCTGGAAAATCCACAGATCGACCTTAGCCTGTTCCTCAACGGTAAGTTCGGTTGTTCCAATTTTATCAAGAATAGCTTTAATATCTTCTTTAATCATATGCGTGGTTAGTCTGCCCTTTACATATAAGGCGTAATGAGATAGCTTTTGGGGTAAGCATTTTCAAAAAAAACTTTAAAACAAAAGTAAAACACTGATTTATAGCGCCAAATATTTTACTGATTCAGGACGTATAGTATAAAAATGACCAACCCTAGCTTATCCCGAAGCTGTTTGTTCGCGTGCTTGATATGGGTAGCGACTGTCTGCGGGGTGATACCTAAGCGTTCGCTGATCTCTTCGGCAGTAAGATGTTCCCTATATTTTAATTCATACACTTGACGCATACGCGGTGGCAATGCACTTATCTCATAATCTATCAGATTACGAATGTCTTTTTCGCGAATGAGGTAATCCGTTTCTTCGCTGTCTACATCGATGAAATGGTCTCCTATTTCAATATAACGCTGAAAAGTTTCTTTCTTTCGGAAGATGTCGAAAATCCGGTGAAGTACGGATTTGTAGAGGTAACTGGATAACGATGTTTTGAGGGTCAGTTTTTGGCCATTCTCTAGTAGCCAGGCAAAAACATCGTGTACTACATCCATTGCTTCTACTTCGTTCTTTAACTTCTTGTAGGCAAAGACATATAAAAGCTCATTGTACCGTTGATAGATTTCATTAAATGCCAACTGCTCGCCCTGCTTAAAAAGGGAGACTATTTCTGAATCGCTATATTGGCTGTAATTGATCATTTCTTATTGCGGGTAGCAATTTACAAAAATAAAGAAGATTACGTCTCAATTAAAGTAATTGAAGTCAGTCTCTCCTAGTAACGCTCCCTTGAGCCTAAAAGGTCTATATTGCTATAAAACACCTTTACTGGCGTGCTCTACTCGGTCATAGGAAGGATTTTCAGAGGAACATCTTTCTGTGGATCTTTAATCTTTTCACTCCTCTTTATTGTTATTAAACGACGTAACACACTACGATCAAAGAAGCTAAATTTCAAAAACGGAGAATTCAGAAATGCACGTTACTTAACCTAAATTGCCCTTAGGTTAAGATCTCATCAACATATTTCCTAACAGAAATAAAGGAAGAAATTTTCTGAATGAAATGGACGTTGAGTAGTTTACAGGATTATCACTAGAGAATACTGTGATACGCCTAAGTATGCCCTGGCGATTTACCTCGAGCTAAAAAAGAAACACAAGAGTAAGTTTACTTCAATCATTTAATATCCTACAAAACACACTCTATATAATCAGACGTTATCTCCAAATTAACAAAACATTAAGAGTCTAGTTCCATTTTCTTTTAAACAACTATATAGCATAATTCCCGTCACTTTGAGATACCAACAAAGTGACAGGAAGCTTTTTATCATTCTAAATATGAAAGCGACATTTTGCTGTAGCTTTGTTCTATCTATCAACGATTCATTTAATTACGATTTTATTGCAATCTCTATCATCGCAGACAATTCAGCAACAGCGGCGTCATCACCTCCTGAAAATCCCATCATCTTAAATCGGATATTCCCCTTTCCGTCAACAACAAATTTGGCAGGAATACCTTTCACACCAAATGCCGAAACAGCGGGATTGGTCTTTGTCTTAGCATCTTTCATATCCATATAAAGATCTAGGTTATACTTATTGCTGCTCAGGTATCCTTTTGCATCAGCAAGTGGATCCGCAACCCTTTCCCAGGTATGAATAAATAAAAACTTTACATTTGGATTATCTTTATATTTATCTACTGCCATCTGCATAGCCGGAAATGACTTAACACAGGGACCACACCAGGTCGCCCAGAAATCCAGTACGATGGTTTTACCGGCAAAATCTCCAAGCGAAACAGTATTACCATTGACGTCTGTCACTGTAAAGTGGGGGGCTGCTTCTTTAACCAGCATTTTAGATACCTCACTTTCTATCTTGCTCTGCATCCCTTGCTCGATCTTTGCAATATAGGCCGTGGCATCCTTCCCTGGATTTAGCTTCTCATAACTCTGTTTAAGCGCTAATTTTAAGTCTCCACTACCTTTTCCTGAAGCTATAAGATCCTCAAGTACAGGAAGAGCTTCCTGATGTTTTCCATTTTTGCTGAGCAACAAGGCATAATTACCTTTTTGTAGATCATTATTGCTCTTGGCATAATCATACGCTTCTTTTGCGTAGGTCAATGCTTCATCATACTTGCCTGTCTTAATTAGGATGCCAGAATAAAGATCCATGAATTCCAAATAAGATGCCCGATTTTCGTTGGGTTGATTACCTTGATCTGCACTGGGAGCTGCAGGTATGCCCATAGCTAGGAGACGCTCGATTTCAGGCCGTACGTAAGCTTCGGCAGCATGGACGTCCTTTGCCATCAAAGCCCTTCCATTTAGCCGGATTGTTGCCGAACGGAAATAAGTATCTTTTACCATATTCCCGTATTCCTTCATTTTGGGTACATTACCCTCCGTAGCATATGCATTTGCGATAGAATAATACACATAGTCCAAATTAGCCGATGGGAACTTGTGTTGATTTGCTACATAATAATCCTCCTGAGCTTTGCCCCCTCGTAACGTATAAACTGTATTCTGGAACTGTATAAGCGCCTGATTACCGCTCGGATATTTTGTTACCACAACCTGCAACAGAGAATCCGCTTTTGCGTTGTTCTCGACGCTATAGTAATAGCGTAACAGTAGGGTTAGATTCTCTTCGCTACCTGTTTTCTCTAATTGGCTTAATTTATTTTTCAGTACAGATGGGTCTTTCTCATCCTTTAGGGAATTAAGCACAGGATTTTCCGCTCTACGCTGTTGTGCACTTATTAATCCAAAACTTATTGTTAAAAAAACAGTAAAAGTTACCTTCATTAAGTGTTTCATCGTTTTACTATATTTTATGTGTGTTTATCGCTTTTTAAACTAAAAAATTACTTCTGCAGATTAGCTGCTTTAACTTTGCACTCTTTTGCCTTATTCGGCTCACCTGCTTTCTCGTAGAATTCGCCCATCTCCTGATATGTTTTCTTAAAGTCCATTGACCACGGATAATTATCCAACTGTGCTTGTAATGCCTCTACCCCTAAAAGGTACAGCTCGGGAGTTAATACTTCTGGTGATCTCATCGAAAATGAAAAAATAGCGTCAGAGACCGACTTCCAACTAGGCTCGCTACTAGACTTCCACCATTTACGGATATACGAAGCGGCCTCGGCAGACTGGGTGCCTATCAGACTGAAAACCATAAAATGACCGAATTTGGGATAATATAACAGATCGGGTTCTTTTGAAAGCAGACTATCGAGTACACGCTTTGCTCCTACATAATCTTTGCCCATGTAAGGGTTAAGAAGGTTGACGACTTCATTTCCATCTTTAGTCTTAAGACGGGCCTCGTCAGCAAACTGCTTTCGCTTCTCTTGCAGATTCCATTGCCCATCCAATATATCCGGTAAGACGTTATCCAGCCCATTCGGATGCCCCTGCCAAGCGATATGTCCTGTCCGATCTATAACAATAGCAAAAGGAATACCGCGCTGCCCTATCGCATCTACCCAATTAACTTTCATAAAATTTGCGGGGCCATCAGCCGCTATACTGTATTGCATACTACGGCCTATAGCACCATTCATAAAACGTTGAAGTGAATCCATACCCACGTTCTTTCGTTCTAGGATACTAATACCATAAACCACTAATCCTTGATTCTTATATTGTGCTGCTATTTTGTTCAAATGGGGAACCCCCGCCAGACAAGGCTGACACCAGGTCGCCCAAAACTCGACCACATGTACTTTGCCCTTTTCTAAAACATCTTCCGGTTTATTCTTTAGCCAGCCCTCGACACTAAACTGTGGAGCTGGATCGCCGATTTTTAATGTCTGAGCCTGTACCTCTTCTCTTCCGAACAGAACAAAGAACAGTGTAAAAGCTAAAATTGATATTTTACTCATGATATAAATGCTTTTATATTAATTGTAACCCTCGTTTTGGGGTAGTAAATTTGGATTTTTATTGATTTCGTTTTCGGATATAGGGAAGAGTATATCCGTAGACTGCCAGTTAGCTCCCTTTACTACACTCAATACATCATCTGCCCTCGTTTTACCAGGGGTAGAAGCACTAGCTGTTCTCTTCAAATCGAACCATCGGTGGGCGTACTCGCCAAATAACTCAACCTTACGTTCTTGTTCGATAGCCAATAGCATGTCCGGCTTTCCTAAATTAAGTTTTGCAGATAGTTCAGCACGGGTCCTTATTTTATTTAGGTCTTCCTCTGCACTGCCTGTACCGGTTAGGTTATTTTGCTGGGCTCTCGCTTCTGCTCGAATAAGGTAGAGTTCTGCCAGGCGAAACATAATATAATACTCGTCTCCTGCTGATGCTGTTCTCAGTTTATATTTATTGACGTGGTACCAATTATTAGAACCTACCTCTTTCGTCCAATTGATCTTACGGAGATCATTGGCTTCAAAACTATCTATAAATCCTGGAGCTAAGGTATAATTCACGTTTGCGGATGATGCTGGATTCAACTCTACTCCCCACTGCGTAAAACCCGTCACAGTCTCTATCTGAAGTATGGTTTCTGTATTGGATTTCTTAAACGTTTGATCTACGTCCGAAAGTTTATACTGCGTATTGTTGATTACTATTGTTGCTTCCTCTTCTGCCTTTGCCCAGTTGCTCTGGTAGAGATAAACCCGAGCTAGTAATGCTGAAACTACGGTTTTATTAACACGGCTTTTATTGGCAGATAAATAGTCAGTTCCAACCAAATCTTTTGCTTTTAGCAAATCATCCAATATTTGCTTATAAACGTCTGCCGCGGCCGTCCGCCCTAACATTGCGTTTTCTGTAGGAGCATCGGAAAACGCTAAAGGCACTGCTCCATAACAATTGACTAGATTAAAGAAAGCTAATGCCCGCCAGAAACGGACTTCACCCAATAGCTGATTCTTTATGGTCGGGGATAAAAGAGTAGCATTTTCCAATCCCTTCAGAGCCGCATTAGCATTGACAATATGGTTATAGGGATACAGCCACAATGCATTTCCCACATAACCATTGGTAGGCAACACATTGTTGTTTTGAAATTCTAAGATAGTTGAAATTGACTGCTGATAATTCAATTCATCAGCTGCTAATCCAGCGAAAAGAGTCGTATTCAATAACAGATCCCGCATATTTCCACTGCTGTATAAAAAGAGTACAGCAGCCGTTGCCGAGCCTTCTGAATTATAGACTTGAGAAGCCTCGATAGAACCTGGAGGAGGATCCAACTGGACAAACTTTTCGCAAGATGAAAATGCTGCTGTCAAAATCAATGCAAGCGTGTTAAATTTTATTTTAGTTTTATTTATAGACATGATTTCTTCCGATTTAAAACGTAACATTTAGACCTACAATAATAGCGCGTAATGGTGGCGTGGCATTGCCAGACTCTGGATCCAATAGATACTTATTCTTGGCAAAGGTCAGTAAGTTCTGTCCTTGTACATAGAGACGTGTATTTGATGTACGGATTTTCTGATTCCATGCCTGTGGAAGTGTGTATGAAAGACTGGCAGACCTCAACTTTAAGAAAGAAGCATTACCATAAAAGAAATCCGAACTTCCAAAATATTGATAGCTGGAATAGATGGCTCCCCCTGGATTGGCAGAAGCCCCTGGGAACAAGGTTCCTGTATCTCCAGACTGCCTCCATCTATCTAATGCTGAAACATTCTGATTATTCAAACTACCAATACGTGTACCATTGATTTGGTTGGTCGTTCCACGTCTGTGGTTAAACTGTAAAAAGAAATCAAAACTAAGTCCTTTGTAAGAAAAGGAGTTATTCATGCCTCCATAATACGGTGTACCTACGCCGGTAATATACCGATCATTCATCGATACTAGATTTGGATTGCCATCCAAGTCTCCGATCAATACTTTACCCGTCGTGGGATCAATCCCATCAAATCGGTATTTGAATGTCGGTGGTACAGACTCGCCTACGACAAAGCTGGTACCATAAAAAGAAACATCTTTATCATTAAAACTGGTCATTTTGTTCTTTTGGAAAGAGATATTGAAATCGGTACTCCAACGAAAGTTTTCGGACTGTACGTTGATCGTATTCAATTCGATTTCTACCCCTTTATTCTGAACAACGGCATCTAGATTAATATTAACCGAATTGAACCCTGTCTGATTTGGCGCGGAAGCGTAGGTCAGTAGATTACCCGAATTATGCCAGTAAGCCGCAGTCTTTAAAAGGATCCTGTCATTGAAAAAACCTAAGTCTATACCAAACTCCATCTTTTTTGTGGTCTCCCACTCCAAATCAGGATTAGCAATCCCGGACATGGATAGTGTTGCTAAATTTTGATAGATAGGACTATTGCGGTACAGGGACATGTACGAATAATTAGGTAGCTGATCGTTTCCTGTAGTACCGTAACTCGCTCTTAGCTTACCAAAACTCAACACATCGAGGTTTTCTTTAAGAAAGCTCTCCTCTGTGAAAATCCACGCGGCTCCTAGGGCTGCAAAATTAGCAAACTGTCGATTCGGGCCGAATCGGGAGGAAGCATCCCGTCTAAAAGTTCCATTTACAATATATTTATTTGCATAATCATAATTTACCTTTCCAAACAAGGAAGCATACCTATAATCACTATATGCATTTGAAGCTGTTACATTTCCAGCAGCAGAAATATTGCTTAATTGGGCCTCATAAGCATAATTCGTTCCGTTCAACCGGGTACCATCACTGATGTTCTGTTGAAAAGTACCTCCAACCAAAGCCAAAAATGCCCCTTTACCTTTTTTAAAGGTGTACTCCAATTGCGGTTCAGCGATATAATTAGTAGCTTTTATGTTTGCGAAGCTTGCAGAATGTGACGTAGTACTCGAGGGATTCTGCGAAGACAAAGGATTTTTGGTCGCCTGTTCTAAATTATTACGTGTATAACCTACATTCAGTTTTAAGTTAAGCCCAGTTATTATCTGATATTTTAAATCGCCTGTGGCGATAAAATTGGCCATACTACTGTTATAAGTCTTTAGCAGATTCGACATTGGATTGGTGATACCACTGATCCAATACAACGTCCCATCGTCTTTATATAATGAATAGTTTGGCGGTAATGTAAGGACATTGGCAACATCTGTCGTGATAAGGTCTGTGTTTTCATTGGTATAGTTTACACTAAATGTAGAAGAAAACCGTTTATCAGCAGAATTGGTACTGACAGACATTCGACCTGACAGTCGTGTATTACCCATATCACCTTTAAAGACTGTTCCATCATTACGATAAGCTCCTGAGGTAAAAAATCTAAAACGATCGTTCCCTCCCTGATAATTCAACTGTGCATCCGTAATATTGGCTGTTCCACCAATAAATTCTTTCTGCCAGTCTGTATAGCCATTCTGGTCCCATAACAATAAATCTGGCGCATTAGATGTTGTAGGCGTAATCCCATCATTTACGAAAGCTTCTTTTCGCATCTCTAGATACTGCTGTGTATTCAGCATATCTACAAATCGCCCAACTTTTGCCGCTCCCTGCTGAAGATTTACGTTAAATTGAGATTTGCCACTCTTGCCTTTTTTTGTCGTTATCAAGATAACGCCATTTGCACCTCTCGCACCATAAATCGCTGTTGCATCGGCGTCTTTAAGCACATCAATACGCTCTATATCTGCAGGATTTATTGAGCTGAATACGCTAAGTCCGCCATTCGCTCCAGTAAGACCATTGTTATTGAGATTATCATTAACGGGCTGTGTTGTATTAAAGTTAGTAAAAGGGGTTCCATCCACAATAAACAAAGGTAAACCTCCCGAAAGCCCATACGACCCTAAGTTATTGACCCCACGGATTCGGACAGTAGAATTACTACCTGGCAAACCATTATTCTGTACCATCTCTACGCCTGCTATCCGACCAGCCAGAGCATGTATGGGGTTAGCAACAGTTTGCTTCTCTATGTCTTTTGCTGTAATAGAGCTTACAGAACCGGTATTCAAACGCTTGGTAGTAGTACCATATCCAATCACAACTACTTCATCTAGTTTATCCTGAGACATCTCCAAAACTATAACTCCACTGTTCTGGATTTCTTTTACACTCTTTACTACAGTCTTGTACCCGAGATATTGAAACCGGATCAATAAATTATCACTGGACACCACTAAGCCCCAATGCCCCTGTCTATCTGTCGCTGTGCTGTTATTAAAAGAAGAACTTGTATTTTTGCTTCCAACAAGTATTGTTACTCCAGAAAGTGGTTTTCCATCAGGATTCTGTACTATTCCTGAGATCCGTAACTCCTGTTCTTCTTTTTTAATCTGCTTTACAGAAAGTACAATATTCTCTTCAGTTTGTCTATACTCTAAAATGGTTCCGGCTAAAAGCAAATCTAAAGTTTCACCTATTGTACGCGGTTTTACATTTAGTCTAATCTCTTTATACTGATCAACTATCTCTGTTGGATAGAAGACTGTAAGCCCCGAGGTAATCTCCAATTCTTTTAGCGCTGCTTTCAATGTGCCCCTACTCGATGATAAAGCTATTTTTTTTGTAGCTATCCCCTGTCCGGAACTTTCGGTTGCGCACAGGAAACTGGTGGTCAGCACGATTACGATTAGACAGATTAAATTCACTTTCATAAAAAACTGAATATTTTGATGCAAATTTGATGGGAAGTGGACATAGTTTTTCCCATTTGCAAAAACCAACATTTTTTGCATTATTTGTTATGGATTTAAAGTTATCAATAATTTTAGATTCCCTAACTCCCTCAATGCTTTCCTACGGCGGGGGAGTTTTTATTTTGATTATTAATTATGAGCTGTTTTTTATATCTCTCTTCATGTTTACTTCATTTAGTTATATTTATTTGATTAGTTTATTTTAACAACCTTTACCAGTGATTACAATGCTTCCATCAGCAAGTTTTGTAAAATTAGCTTGACGTATGGAACATAATACAATAAGTATCTCTTCTAAACTTTCAGTACCTGTAAACTTTCCTGTTATAGGACAATTCGCTAAATCAGGACTATCGAAAGTTATTGATGTATTATAACGTCTGGTCAAACGATGTATCAATTCTCCAAATGACTTTCCGTCAAATTGCAAATCTGTTGATGTCCATAATGAGGCTACCTCAGCCCTTACTTCCTTCTGCTCGACCGCTTCAGTTTTTACATCAACTTCAAGCTGCTGATTGGCAGTCAATTCGGCAATAACTTTTTGTCGTTTTTCTACACGAACTTTGCCACGTCTTACTGTTACTTGTACATCAGAGTTTTCTTGCCCCCCCTTAATGGTAAAAGCTGTACCCAATACAACCGTCCTCACCTCTCCTACGTGAACAATAAAAGGTCTAGACTGATCTCTATTAATATCAAAATATCCTTCCCCTGTAAGCCGAACCTCGCGTGTATTTTTTGAAAAGTCAGACACTATCTCCAAACTACTGCCATATCGAAGGATAACCACACTGCTATCCGGTAGACGAACATATCTATTCTCTGTGGAATCTACTGAGGCCTGATGCGAAATGTATAAATGGTGTTGAATGTGACTTGAACTTAGCTTATAATTTAGCCATAAAGAGGTCGCGACAAGGATTACAACAGCAGCAACAGCCTGTAATAATCTTTTTATATTTATAACCCTAGAGTTCTTGTCCTCAACCTTACCAATACCTAACTGCATTTTGGCTTTCATCCGCTCTTTAACTTGTGGGCGTTCGTTGGGATTATTAGAAAGCCATATCGTATCCTCCTCGAGGTTTTCTCTATACCATTCAAGTAAACGCGAACGCTCGCTGTCTGTTGCAGTACCGTCAATATATTTGTCTACAAGTCGTTCAATCTCTTGATTTGTCATATTATTTGGCTAGTTATATATAGGTGACATGAAACTAAGTTGTACCCCAGTATTTAATTCAAAAAAAACACATAAAATTGAAATTCTACTTATTAAAAATAACAACAGATAAAAATTGTTATAAAAACTGGAAAGTAACTGCTCGTTCAAAAATGATTTGAGACTATAGAAACAACATCTTAAGTTTATTAAGTTCCTTTCTGATTGCTTTTAGGGCATTGGTAATATGCCATTCGACGGCTTTCTTGGTAATAGCCAATTCTTCAGAAATTTCTTGATTACTCATTTGTTCATCCCTGCTTAAGCGAAAGACCACTCTGCATTTTCTAGGAAGCTCTTCAACAACGCCATCCACGTACTCCTTAAGAAATTTTGCTTCAATCTTATCATCCGCTTTAACCGATTCGCTGATATAGACAGCCTCCTCGACTTCTTTCCGCCGTTTGGCACTCTGGAGAAACCGAAAGGTCGAAAACTTAACGGCAGTGGCCAAATAACTTGGAAGATTATCTATTTCAAGTTGTTCTCTCCTACGCCATAATGATATAAAAACCTCTTGAACAATTTCCTCAGCATATACTTTGTCTTTAACAAACTTATAGGAAATAGCTAAAAGAGTCTCCCAATATTTATCATAAGTATTATCCAATGCAGATGTATCGCCCGCTTTCAGGCCTCGCAGTAAATCTTCATCGGTATGCAAATACTTTCTAGTCATAGTCTCTAAACAAACTTAGAAAAAATATGATACATATAAAGTATACTAATAAAGTTATTCGAAGAGTGTTCCCTATCCATTAGTCCTAAATACATATCGGGTATCCCGAACACTAAAACAACGAATTCAATAACTGCGCATCTTGATTAGCTCTTGCAGCCCCGGAGATTATAGGTTTGAACCTTACACTACTTCACTGAATTCAGAATCTCTTTATGTGGTATATCTCCAATATCTGGAATAATATGCCTTTCT
>JBEBQJ010000089.1:0-18256 GCA_040395455.1 Sphingobacterium yanglingense
TTGAAAAAATTGTTGAATTATAAAAGTATAAAAAAAGGCAGTAAAATACTGCCTTCTCTATCTTGGTTGTGTAAAATCTACTTTACAGTAACAGCAAAGTTATATTCGTCCGGAGGAAGACATTGTGTCTTGTCACATGCTTGCCATTCTACTGTACCTTTAACGGTAGCAGTACCCTTAGCCAATTTAACTTTTTGTTGGAACACGACTTCGTTTGTGAAGTAAGGTACATTCATTTTGAAAACCTCTTCGTATTTTGTTTTAGCTGTAGGCTCTGCAGTTTTTCCATTCAACGTATACTCTTTAGATGTAGCGAATTTGAATGATGTAGGGATTGGACCTCCATCAGCTACATTTTGCGAGTAGATGTTCCATCCGTTTTGGATTGTAGCTTTGACGTAAATCACAGCCTCGTTTTTGTTTAATTTTTTGTGTGCAACAGACCATTTTACAGGTTGGTGAACTTGTGCTAGTGCGCAAGTAACTGTCATTAAGACAGCAACGATTAGTAAGCTAACTTTTTTCATAATAAATCTAATTCTTCTATAACTTGTATTTGCTTCTATGACTATCATCAAGGTCATAAAGTTTAATGCTAAGGTACATTTATTATTACCGTATGAGCAAGTAAATTTTTTGTTATAACTGATAAGCGAGCTCTTTCAAATCGTATTTTTTGGTTTCCTGCTCATGTCGAATGATAAGGAGTCCATCCTTTTCTACGCCTTTTATTTGACCTTCGATAGGGCTGCCGTCTATGGTAAAAAAACTCATTATGTTTTTTAAGAAAAGTCGCTCGTTGTAAAGGTCAAGGTGATTCGTAAAGTCGTCTGTTTGAAATATATCCTGATAGTATAGTAAGCGTCTTTGAACGCGTTTCACCAAATCGATGAGGGACAATTCGATCTCAGGATTCTCTAAGAAGAGTGATGTAGTCTTGTGGGCTATTTCCGATGCAAATTCTTTCTGATATACATTAATACCGATACCTGCTATGACTGTCTTAATAGTATGACCAGATAGCTTGTTTTCTAAAAGTATACCAGCAATTTTTCTTTTTCCAATCATAATGTCGTTTGGCCATTTGATGTAGACGTCCTTTTTGACAAGCTCCTTTATAACGTCATAAACCGCTAAGCTTGCGTGGACCGTTAAAGCAAACTGGTCTACAACGGCAAGAGCATTAGGTGAGTAAATGAAGCTTGCAGTCATGTTCATGCCAGCGGGAGCTAGCCATGTCGTCCCTCGCTGTCCACGTCCTTGCGATTGATGTTTTGCCATAATGGCAGTGAAATCGATCTGTGGCTTGAAATTTGTCAACAATTGTTTCGAATAATCATTTGTAGAAGCAATTGCCTCCAAAACAATTATAGGTAGTGGCTGATAATGTCCAAAAAATGTATTATTTTGCAAAAGGAAAAAGATTTTAAAAGTTTTTGAGTAAAACTATAACATTTCTTAATGAGTAAAAAGAAAAATTCAGAATTATCCAACAAATTGGCAGAGGTTGTCGTATTGGGGATGCAAGAGAAGAAAGGTAACGAGATTGTGAAGTTGGATATGCGGGAGGTCAATGCGACGATTTCTGATTACTTTGTAATCTGCCACGCCGATAGCAATGTTCAGGTAAATGCAATAGCACAGAGTGTAGAAGAGGAAGTCTATAAAGCGTTCGGGCAAGATCCTTGGCGTAAAGAAGGGCAGGGGAATGGAGAGTGGATTTTGCTGGACTTTGTAGATGTTGTTGTTCACATCTTTAAAACAGAGACAAGAAGTCGCTATCGTATAGAAGACCTTTGGGGAGATGCCAAAGCCGAAGCCTACCAAAGTGCATAAAAAGAAATTCTAAAGACACGTAATATTGTAATGAAGAAAATTCCAAGTAAAAAAATAACCCCAACCCCTCCAAAATTTAATATGATGTGGCTTTATATCGCCATGATATTAGGTTTTATTGCATTGAACTTTTTATATAATAGTGAAAGTGCGGAGAAAACTACGTACGAGAACTTTGAGAAGAACATGCTCCGTGCCGGAGATGTTGAGGAATTAATAGCTTATAATAAAGGTAGTATCGTCGAGGTAGAGGTCTATATCAAAAGTGATAAGCTGAAGAATGATCCCAAGTATAAAGATTTGGCTCCGTCGGGAAATAGCTTAAGCTTCTCGGCCAATAAGGGGCCTCAGTATACCTTTACAGAAGGATCTGCAGAAATATTGAACCAAAAGTTGGTCGAATCCCAAAAGGATTTGCCTGAGGGTACGCCAAAATTGTCTGCTAAATGGGAAGAACGTTCCAATGCTTGGGGAGGATTCTTTATCTCCTTTATTTTGCCACTGATTATCATTGTAGCATTATGGATGTTCCTTATGCGTCGTATGGGTGGTGGTGGCGCCGGAGGTGGCGGACAGATTTTCAATATTGGAAAATCAAAAGCACAGCTTTTTGACAAAGAATCTCAGATCAATATTACTTTTAATGATGTCGCAGGTCTAGAAGAAGCCAAGACTGAGGTAATGGAAATCGTTGATTTCTTGAAAAACCCGAAAAAATATACGGACCTGGGAGGTAAGATTCCTAAAGGTGCCCTGTTGGTGGGGCCTCCAGGAACGGGTAAGACATTGCTCGCGAAAGCTGTTGCCGGTGAAGCACAAGTACCATTTTTCTCTTTGTCTGGTTCGGATTTCGTAGAGATGTTTGTCGGTGTTGGAGCTTCACGCGTACGTGACTTGTTTAAGCAAGCTAAAGAGAAAGCGCCATGTATCATATTTATCGATGAGATTGATGCCATAGGTAGAGCTCGTGGCAAAAACTCGGTGATGGGTGGAAACGATGAGCGTGAAAATACATTGAACCAGTTATTGGTAGAGATGGACGGTTTTGGAACCAATGTTGGGGTTATTATCCTCGCTGCAACCAACCGTTTAGACGTACTGGATTCAGCTTTATTAAGACCAGGGCGCTTCGATAGACAGATTTCTATCGATAAGCCGGATTTGATCGGTCGTGAGCAAATTTTTAATGTACACCTTAAGCCTTTAAAGTTGGCCGAAGAGGTCGATGCAAAAAAATTATCAGCACAGACGCCAGGTTTTGCCGGAGCGGAGATTGCTAACGTATGTAATGAGGCCGCTCTTATTGCTGCTCGCAAAGAAAAACGGGCGATTGAGATGCAGGATTTCCAAGATGCAATCGACCGTGTTATTGGTGGATTAGAGAAAAAGAACAAGATTATATCTCCAGAAGAGAAGAAAATCGTGGCCTACCACGAAGCAGGTCATGCCATAGCAGGGTGGTTCTTGGAGCATGCCGATCCATTGGTCAAGGTTTCTATCGTGCCACGTGGTGTGGCAGCATTGGGGTATGCACAGTACCTGCCCAAAGAGCAGTTCCTGTATACAACCGAACAATTGTTGGATAGTATGTGTATGACCATGGGGGGACGTGTTGCCGAGGATATTACTTTTGGACGTATCAGCACGGGAGCACAGAACGATTTAGAGCGGATTACGAAATTGGCTTATGCGATGACTGCTGTGTATGGTATGAACCATAAAGTAGGTAACGTGTCATTCCGTGATAGCTCGGGTGAGTCTCAGTTTCAAAAGCCTTATTCAGATCAAACTGCAGAGCTGATTGATGAAGAGGTTCGCGTATTGGTCTCTGCTGTATACGAGCGGACTAGACAGTTGTTGTTGGATAATCAAGAAGGATTGATACGTATCGCTGAAAAGCTATTGGAAAAAGAAATATTATTCCAGGCAGATTTAGAGGAAATCTTAGGAAAACGTCCTTTCTCGAATCGTACAACCTATGACGAGTTTGTCAATGGTGGTGTAGATGGAGGAGGTGTGCCTCAGACTGAATTGCCAATACCACCGATACCAGAAGAAGTTCAAGATTCTGAACCATCGGAAAAATTGAACGAAGATAATGTATAATAAAATAGAGGGCTAACCCCCTCTATTTTTATCTTTGACCTACCCATGTCGTACTCACTGTATCATACGAATGAATATTAGAAATACCACAGCAAAAGAAAAAATGCTTAAGAAGATACGGCAAGCCCTTCTTCAGAAGCGTGAGAATCCCCATCCAGACTTTGAAGGCTCCGCTTTGTATAAAGATGAAGAAGAGTCTCTAGATGTTACTTTTGCTCGGGAGTTGACAGATGTTGGAGGGAAGTTTGTTTATTGCGATGGTGAAATTTCGGTAATAGAGAATTTGATAGCCTTGGTGGAAGAGCTAGGTGTAACCAAAATCTATGCATGGGAGCCATCGGTAAGTGTGTTGTTAAAGCACTATGGTTTTCCTTTTCTAGCGTCCGATAAAGATTTTGAACAGGCTGAGGTGGGTATCACTGCCTGCGAAGCATTGATTGCGCGCAATGGTAGTGTTATGATCTCAAACGCCAACGAGGCTGGGCGTCGTTTGAGTGTCTACCCGTCGATACATATTGTTTTAGCCAAAGCCTCACAATTGGTTATGGATATCCGTCATGGATTGGCACAATTGAAGGACCGTTACCCGACGTATCTTCCCTCTATGATATCAACAATAACAGGGCCGAGTCGTACTGCTGATATCGAAAAAAAGATTGTGATGGGAGCGCATGGCCCCAAGGAACTTTACGTTTTTTTAATCGAAGATAGATTTTAATACTAATGATTCAGGAATACATTTTTAACACACCCGTTGCATCTATTTTTTTTGCTGTAACTATTGCGACCAGTATATACGCTTTTTCTAATCCACAGCTGTATGCTTCTATGATGTTGCACCCTTATAGCGTACACCGGGACAAAAGTAAATGGTATACGGTGTTTACAAGTGGAATTATCCACGCCGATTGGGGACACCTGTTATTCAATATGATTACATTTTACTACTTCGGTTTTGCATTAGAACGGTTTTTTGTACAGGTGAGTGGAGATATGGGGCACCTATATTTTGCGCTATTGTATTTAGTGAGCTTAGTATTGAGTGATATCCCTACCATAGTACAACAGAAAAATAACCCCGGATATTATAGTTTAGGTGCTTCCGGAGCGATATCGGCAGCCTTGTTTGGCTATATCTTGTTTCAACCCAAAGCAATGTTGGGTATATTCATGATTATTCCGATGCCAGCCTATCTCTTCGCCGTCCTTTATATCGGATACTGTATTTGGGCCTCCAAGAATTCCAATGACCGAATCAATCATGACGCACATCTTTTTGGGGCACTCTCTGGTATATTGATTACAATCCTATTCTATCCCTGGATTTTCAGACACTTTATCGATCAGTTCTAAGTTATCCGAGCCAGCTCTGTCGGTCCAGGTTTCGAAACTGTATAGCTTCTGCTAGGTGCTGATTCGAGATGTGTTCAGCATGATCCATGTCAGCTATCGTACGTGCTACTTTTAGTATTCTGTCGTATGCTCTAGCCGATAGGTTTAAACGCTCCATCGCATTTTTAAGCAGTTTTTTGCCCGATTCGTCCAATAGACATAATCGCTGTACATGCTTTGTAGACATCTGTGCGTTACAGTGTATGTCTTTTTCGTTAGCAAACCGTTGTTTTTGGACCTGTCTTGCCGCTATCACACGTTGTCTTATTAAATCACTTCTTTCCGTCTCATGGTCTTCCGTCAATTCGTTGAATTCAACTGGAGTTACCTCGATGTGCAAATCGATACGGTCCAATAGTGGGCCGGATATTTTACTTAAATAACGCTGTACGACGAGTGAGCCGCAAAGACACTCCTTTTCGGGATGGTTGTAGTATCCGCAGGGACAAGGATTCATCGCAGCGACAAGCATGAAACTAGCGGGGTAATCCACACTGAAACGCGCCCGGGATATGGTAATGCTTCTAGACTCTAAGGGTTGCCGCATTACTTCCAATACCGTCCGTTTAAACTCTGGTAGTTCATCCAAGAAGAGTACGCCATTGTGGGCTAGCGATATTTCTCCAGGCTGAGGACTGTTGCCACCGCCTACTAACGCTATGTCAGAAATAGTGTGGTGTGGCGCACGGAAGGGGCGCTTATTCATGAGAGATTCTTTTCGGGATAGGTGGCCTGACACGGAATGTATTTTGGTAGTCTCCAACGATTCTTCAAAAGTTAGAGGAGGAAGTATACTTGGGAAGCGTTTGGCGAGCATTGTTTTTCCAGAACCAGGTGGGCCAATCAAAATAATGTTATGCCCTCCGGCAGCAGCAATTTCTAGGGCGCGCTTGATGTTTTCCTGACCTTTTACATCAGCAAAATCCAATTCATTGTCATTGGCTCTATCTGTTGTGTCTAAGGCTAAAGAACGTAGGGTTTGGGGCAATTCTACTTTTTCATTAAAGAAATCAACTACTTGTCGTAGTGAGTCTACACCCAGTACCGTGATGTCTCCCACCACGGCCGCTTCGGCTGCATTGGCATTGGGCAGGATTATTCCTTTGAAGCCATCTTGTTTAGCTTGGATAGCGATAGGTAGAATGCCTTTTACAGGCTGTATATTTCCATCTAGTGATAGCTCTCCTAATATTAAATAGTCCGTCAATTGGCGTGATAGGATTTGACCAGAGGCAGCTAGGATGCCTATAGCTATTGCCAAATCATAAGCCGAACCCTCTTTTCGGATATCAGCAGGTGCCAAATTGACAACGATTTTCTGTCTTGGCATACGGTGCCCAATTGACAATATGGCGCTTTCGATGCGTTGTAAACTTTCTTTTATGGCGTTGTCTGGCAATCCTACGATATAATATTTAGTTCCGGTAGACACATTTACTTCGACAGAGATACTGGTAGCTTCTATTCCATAAACTGCACTACTAAAGGTTTTTACGAGCATAATTTTTAGAATTGGTTATTTTAAAGATAACTAAAATATGTGAATGCCTAGCGGTAGTTTGGACTCGTTTTTGCTGTTTTGTGTTAAAAATGCTATATTATACGATAAAAGAAGCACTTGATAGATTTATTTTAAACGATTTGGTCTTTTTATTGTTTAATATAATAGGGTTACAGAGGTGACATCACTTTATATAACTTGTATAACTTAATAAAATATAATATATGAAAGATAGTGGTAAAGTTGTAGTAGCGTTGCTTGCTGGATTAGCAGCAGGAGCGGTATTGGGAGTCTTATTTGCGCCGGAAAAAGGAACAGAGACAAGAGAAAAAATTAATGAATCGTTGGGCGATTTGGGAGACGCACTTAAAGAACGCGCAGAAGAACAACTTAATCAGCTTAATGATTTTAAGGAAAAGGTCTTAGCGATGGTCAAATCTAAAGTTTCAAATGCGGAGGCTTTCGTAGACGAAGAGATAGAAGAACATGCGTAGTCTAGATGATGGGAGAACCCAAAATCTTAGTATTTACAATAATTTATGACGTCGAGTATCAATAGATACCCTCCACGTCATAAATTATTAAATAAAAATAAAATCCAATGAGTGATCAAAATTTTTCATTTTCAGGGAGTTTTCAAAAGGCTAAAGAATATGTGGATACTCAGGTCGAACTGTTGAAGTTGAAAGCAATAGCCAGAGCTGGGCGCATTATCGGAACGCTCGTGCTAGATGCAACCAAACTAATTTTAACGTTGATTGTTGTTTTTTTCTTATCCCTAGCACTTGGGTTTTTCTTAGGGGAACTCCTTAATAGCAATGCATTAGGTTTTTTGGTCACGGGCGGTATTTTTTTAGTTATACTTCTTGTTATCCGTGCTTTCGAACCAAAGTTGGAAGCCAAATTTATGAACCTGACTATCAAGAGAGTCTTAGGAAAATGGCAAGAGGACGATACCCTGTTTGAGGAGAATCAGCAAAATAATAGCGCTTATCAAGGAGCGAGTACTTTTGAAGGCCAAAGTGCAGCATCGGACAATAAAACTACGCAAGAAGATGAAATCAAAAATTAACAATATAGAAGACCTTAGGTCGGAGATTGCCCGTTTGAATCAACTTAAAAATGAACAAGAGATTTATTTGGTGGATCAGTATCAGCTTCTTAAGCATAAAGTAGAAGCTCCGGTACGATTTATGAACAATCTTGCTTCAAGTATACCAGGCGTTGATTTTGTAAAAGGAATATTTTCGGTTTTTGGAGGTAGCGGTGCAAAGTCGGGCGTAACAGACCAAAATAATTGGTTGGCACGAGCATTGCAACTCGGACTCCCATTAGTATTAAATAGGACATTCCTTAAGAATTCAGGATGGCTTAAAAAAGCAATTGTATTGCTTGCCTCAGACAGTGCCGTAGCACAGGTGACTCAAGGCAAAGTAAGTTCCTTAGTATCTAAATTTGCTAAATTTGTAAGGCCAAAGAAATCCAAGAAAAAACATAAAGATGTTGCTCCCCTCGATGAGGTCGCAACCAACGATATGGTAAATTTTGGCATCCCACCAGATAGCGAAACCTATTAACAGTGTTTCGCTATAAAATCAGCATAAGCAAGACGAATACCTTCCTCTAGATTAATCTCATGTTTCCATCCAAGATCGTGCAGCTTGCTTACATCCATGAGCTTGCGGGGTGTACCATCTGGTTTGCTGCTATCAAAGTTGAGGTGGCCTTCATAACCAACAACTGTTTTTATTAGAATAGCAAGATCCTTTATACTGATATCTTCTCCTACACCGATATTGATAAACTGTTCTTCGTTGTAATTATTCATCAAGAAGAAACATGCATCCGCCAAATCCGTGGAGAATAGAAATTCGCGCAGGGGAGTTCCTGTTCCCCATATCGTAACTTCTGGGACCCTATTGATTTTTGCCTCGTGAAATCTACGAATCAATGCCGGTAGTACATGGGAGTTCTCGGGATGATAATTGTCATTATAACCGTAAAGATTAGTCGGCATTACCGAGATGAAATTGTTTCCATATTGACTCCTGTAAGCTTCACACATCTTTATACCTGCAATTTTTGCAATAGCATATGGCTCATTGGTAGGTTCTAAAGTGCCTGTCAACAGATAGTCTTCTTTCAATGGTTGAGGAGCTAGTTTAGGATATATGCACGATGAACCTAAAAACAGTAACTTTTTGACGTGATGCACGTGCGCTTGATGGATGACATTACTCTGGATAGCAATGTTTTCATAGATGAAATCTGCTCTGTAGGTGTTGTTTGCGATGATTCCGCCTACTTTTGCGGCAGCTAAGAACACGTAATCCGGTTTTTCAGTTTCAAAAAAAACAGCTACGTCCTGTTGGTTGCGAAGATCTAATTCATTAGAAGTTCGAGTCACAATATTGGTGTAACCTTCTTGTTTTAGTTTTTCATATATCGCAGACCCCACCATACCCCTATGGCCGGCTACGTAGATTTTAGCTTCTTTTTCCACGTCAATGTATTGAATTACTGCAAACCTACATAAATTCAATAGCGTACGCAATATAATAGCAGTGTAATATAAAAATGTAATGTCAATTAGAAAACAGACCGAGTGAAGCGAGCTCATTTATACAATTGAAAGCAAACACTTACATAAATAATTATACACATATTAAAATATAAGATTATTTTTGCGACTTAATATTTGTTATGGGTAAGGATAAATTGAGAAAATTCGCTGAGGTTGCGACTTTTAAAAACGTAGTACAGTTGGACGCTGGCAAAGAGTACAAAGGGAAATGGTCAGCCAATTTTTTTGGTAATAACAAGCCTTTAATACTTGAATTGGCCTGTGGAAAAGGAGAGTATACGGTGAATTTAGCGAAGTTATTTCCAGACACTAACTTTATAGGGATAGATTATAAAGGAAATCGTATATGGAGAGGTGCAAAAACCGCATTGGAAGAGGGGATAGAAAATGTTGGGTTTCTACGTATTCAGATTGAAACCATCCTAGAGCATTTCGAAGCTGATGAGGTCTCTGAAATATGGATTACCTTCCCCGATCCTCAACCTCAGGATAGTCGAGAGAAGAAGCGCTTGACCAATCCGGTGTTTTTAGAACGTTATAAAATTATCTTAAAGAAGGGGGGGCTCATGCACCTAAAGACAGATAGTGACTTTTTCTACGGTTATACAAGGGAACAGATTGCGTTACAAAATCTTCCTGTTGTCAAAGAAACAACAGACTTGTATAAATCAGACCTAGTCGATGAAGTCCTTTCTATAAAAACATACTATGAACGGAAATATTTGGCTGTAGATAAGAGTATCAATTACGTCGAATGGAAGTTCTAAGAATAGATTTTCAATAAAAAATCCTGAGGTTTGAACCTCAGGATTTTTATTAGTTACTTTACACCTTGGGAGCAAAGTTCTTATGTTTGCGCTTGGATATCTTCTCTATATTTACCGGTTGAGGAATCTTTACATAATATCCCGTACCGTCATATTCTCTTTTGTTGGGGCTTTCCATACACGCTTCAGAACAGCAGCCCTCTAGCTTCTCGCCACATGCGTCGCATTGCGTAAAGTGTTCATTACATGTTGGGTTTGCACAGTTTATCATCTTTGGAGTAGTCGTCCCACAGTTCTTGCAGGTCGATATTACCACAGGATTGGTCGAGTTTACTTCAACAGTTACCCGATTGTCAAATACATAACATTTCCCTTCAAAATCCTTACCACCTGCTTCTTTTCCGTATTTGATAATACCACCATGTAATTGGTATACATCTTCAAATCCCTCTTTTAAAAGTAGAGCGGATGCTTTTTCACATTTTATCCCTCCTGTGCAGTAGGTTAGGATTTTTTTGCCTTTGTACTGTTCTAGTTCTTTTATCTTTTCTGGAAACTCACGGAAATTCTCAATATCCAGTGTGATAGCATTTTTAAACCTACCTACATTATGTTCGTAGTTCGACCTTACGTCCAATACGACGACATCCTCTTGGTCTTTCATTTCCATGAAATCCTTGGGCTCCAAATGTACTCCCGTTTGTTTATTTGGATCAATCTCTTTAGGGTCACGTAGGCCAGAGTGTACAATCTCCGGTTTATAGCGGCAGTGCATTTTTATAAAAGAAGGCTCTTCCACATTGTCTATTTTAAACTCGGTGTGATTGAATCTTCCGTCCGCGTATATAGCGTCCATATAGGCTTGACACGATTCAGGAGAGCCGGATACGGTGCCATTAAGTCCTTCGTCGGCAACGATGATACGGCCGACTAGGTTAAGGGATTTACAGAACTCAAGGTGGTCTGAAGCAAATTGCTCCGCATTTTCGATCGGGCTGTAACAGTAGTACAGCAATGTTTGGTATTGTGTCATATGTTCATTGATACCGCTGCAAACGGCGTTTAATGTTTGAATTAATTATGTAAAGTTAACTAAAATGAAGAAATCAAAAAATGATGCTTGTCACTTTTTAACAAGAGGGTGTAACAAATACTCTAGACCGTTGGCCTTAATTTCGTATAGCGTCGCCAATAAAACCCCTATTTTACCAGCAGGGAATCCTTTTTGGTGATACCAAGCTAAATATGGTTCTGGTAACTTGTATAAAGTCCAACCTTGATATTTACCATAGGGCATTTTGCTATTTGCCAATTCGATCAGAAGTTCCGGGTTTAAGCCGTTATTCTCTTGTTTTGCCATTTTTAATTCTGTAGAAAATAAGACGTAACGCAATTACCCCATGGTTGAACCAGTTGGTAAGCGTACCATAGTGTTTTTTGAAGATAGTATATCGCTCCTTTAGACTTTGTCTGTGCCGTTTTTGGGACATACCCCCGACCAGATATCGAGCAACATACTGGTGCACATTTTGGGTCGATGTCGCTTTTTTAGCGGCACGGATTACCCAGTCAATATCAGCACTTAGATGATAACTAAGGTCATAAGGCGATGTAATGGACCTTTTGATATAGATCGCTTGATGGCAGATATTCATGCCGTAGCGAAAAGACTTCCAATCAAAATGCTCAGGGGCCTTATGCCTTCGGTCAGCGACAACATGGCGCTGTTCATCAATTAGCTTGGTCTCCCCATAAATAATATCAGCACCTTTACCTTTTTCTACAATACATCGTATGGTATCTTCATCATAGAGCTCATCTCCGGAGTTTAAGAAAAGAACATAATCCCCGGTTGCTAAAGCAAGGCCCTTATTCATGGCATCGTAGATGCCATTATCTTTTTCCGAGATTATCGTAGTGATGCTATCCTTGTAGCGATTGATGATGTCTAACGTACCATCTGTGGAAGCCCCATCTACAACGATATATTCAATATTTGGGTAAGATTGTTTCAGTACAGAAGAGATCGTATATTCAATGTCTCTGACATTATTGTATACGATGGTGATTATAGATATTTTAATAGTGTGCACAGCCCCTTTATCGTTTGTTCCAATGTTTGCGTAAGTAGCGAATTACGCGCTGTATAAATGACCCTTTACGCGTTTTGTAAAAGTACTTAATGGATTCATAAGCCTCTTTATGTTCTGCTATTTCTGTTGGAAATTCAGTTATTTTCTCGCTAGCAAGCGTTACTTTGTAGGCCATGTCTGCATCGGAATGTGTTCCCGAACCATCTGTTCCGATATTTTGGATCATGGATGTCCTCGGATAGAGCGCCAATCCTTTTTGATTAAAAATAGACAAGTACCAGCGGATAGCCCAGGAATTGATTTTCCCGGCTTTAAATTCTTTTACTTGTTTCCAAAAGTTCTCGCTATGGTCGATACTAAAGCGTTTGATATCATCTTTCGAAAAATTAGCAACCAGTTTATCGATGTCCTTTTCGAAGTGTTGCCACGCGCGGTCCCAAGTCGCCCAGCCCCAGCTATTTGCAACTCTGAAAAAGAAACTCTCTGGCAATCGCTCTGCATGGTTTACGGGGTACATGTAACCGCTGATTTCCATGACTTGTTCTTCTTTTTCAAAATAGGTAAGGGCATCATTGAAATATTGCAGCCCAAATTGCGAAATCTCTAGGTCATCTTCAAGAATAATAGCTCTCCCGTGTTTTTCAATAACCTCTGTCACCCCCTTGATAATGTTGTTGGCGAGACCTACATTTCTAGATCTTTCAATAATGTGGATGCTCCTAAAATCCCAAGGTTCTCGGATGAGCGCCCGTACCGTATTTACAGATTCGATATCTTCTCCACTTTTTGCACCATCCGAATAGATATAGATATCGGTATCAGATGCACCTATGCTTTTTTCCAAAGCTTCTAGTGTCTTTTTAGTATGTTTTGGTCTGTTATAGACAAATAAAATGACCGGTGCTAAGCTGCTATCCCTCAAATGAAAAAAATTAAACGGTTGTTGCTAAACAATTTTCCAGCCCTAAATTTCGACATAACCTTTCATATTCACAAGGGCTAGGGGATAGTTCGCGCGCTAAAGAATGCAGCTTCGATATTGCAATGCAATTGTATTGTGTATACAGGTGAATTTATGTAGGTTTGGAATCAGATTACTTATGAGTGAAAATATAAAAAGTTTAACACTAAAGGGCCTGTTTTGGAATGCATTAGATCGGGTAGGGTTTCAATTGGTCACTACATTGGTCGGCATTATTACCGCACGTGTACTTTCCGTGGCAGATTTTGCTACAATCGGAGTCTTAAGTATTTTTTCTGTTATAGCAACCTCTATTGTAGATAGCGGGCTAGCGACCTCATTGGTGAGGTCAAAAGTAGTGGAACACAAGGATTACTCTAGTATGTTTGTTTTTAACCTAGTGGTTTCTGCGGTCATCTATTTAGCTCTTTTTATAGCGGCACCCTATATCGAAGAGTTTTATAGTATCGATGGTCTTGCTTTATACGCACGGGTTTTGTTTTTGCAGCTCCTGATTAATGCTTTTGGAATCGTACAGTATGTCAAAATACTAAAAAAGGCACAGTTTAATATTACCGCACGTGTCAATGTATTATCTGTCATTCTATCTGGGGGGATAGCAGTCGGCCTAGCATTAACTGGATTCGGAACATGGGCACTGATCGGACAGCCCGTATTATACACCACATTTAGAACTACCATGTTCTGGATATGGGGCGATTGGAAAATAGATCTCTCCTATAGCGCTAAGTCGATAAAGAAGCACATGAAGTTTTCCCTGTCGTTTATGGGGGCCAATCTGTTGGGCAAAATCCTATCACCACTCTATGTAAGTGTGGTTGGTAAATACTATGATACAGATGAAACAGGGCACTATTTTCAAGCAAATCGTTGGGGAGAGACTCCAAACCTATTGATATCCTCTATTGTACAAGGGACCACCTTGTCGACTTTGGCGCCAATCCAGGATGACTATGCTAGGTTTTTAAATGCTTGTCGAAAAGCTTTTTCTACATTAGCTTTTGTCCTGTTTCCAGTGAGTATGCTTGCTATTTCCGTAGCTTACCCCGGTTTTATGCTTGTATTGACCGAAAAGTATGAAAATGCAGTCGTTTATTTCCAATTGCTCTGTGCAGCAGGGGTTTTTATCTCCTTCACGGATATGAATGTCAATTTTATCAACATCAAAGGGAGATCTAAATATGCGTTGGTTCTAGAGATTATAAAATTAGTTTCGGCGGGTGCCGTGTTGTTCCTCACGGTAAATCACGGATTGTTGACTATTATCTATGGACAGCTGGCGGTGCGATTATTATGCTATATATTGTCCGCCCGTTGGAGTAGCAAGATCTATGGTTATAACCTATTTCTACAGCTACGAGACCTATCACCCTACTTTTTTAATAGCTTGATCGCCGCATGTTTATCCTATTTACCCTTGTACTTTTCTGTAGTTAATAGTTATCTTGCCATGCTTATTATACAATCGGTCTTGTTCTTATGTGTATATATAGGGCTTAACCATGTTTTTAAGAACCCCATATGGGTAGAAGGTGTACAGATGATAAAAGTTAAACTTAAAAAGGCGTAGTCTAGATGGAAATAGCCAAAGGAAATTGGGTTGGGTTTGATACCGTTTTCTATAATGAGCGTACGGGCAAGTATAGCTTGTCTATTAATGAAGTGATTGACTTTCCCAATTTAGAAATTGACCGGGAAGGATTGGCGGCCTATTTAGATTTTGGATATTGTGTGTTTGGATGCACACCTGTAAAACACGTCCGTTACCTCTTGCCTCATCAAGTATTAAAGCAGACTGATGGTAAGCTATATGTAGAAGAGGGGCAAGATACAACATTGGTCTATCTTGATAAAAATACGAATGAAGAAGAGGTGCTCGAACTGTTGCGTAGCAGCGTCCAGAAGTGGGAATCTTCGTTCACTGAGGATATATTAATTCCCACCAGTGGAGGATTTGATTCTCGTTTGCTTAACCTCTTGGTCTCCGACCGAAGCAGGATTAAAGCCTATACGTATGGGACCTCCAACAACCAAGGAAAATCAAGGGAAGTTGTCTATGCAAAAGAGCTTGCCGCACGTCTAGGGATACATTGGCAGCGGATAGATCTAGGGTCATTCAATGGCTATCAAAACGATTGGTTTTCCTTATTTGGCTGTTCGGTGGGCGCCGTAGGGACCTATCATATGGAATTTTTTGACAAAATTAAAGGAATAGAACAGGGCAATCGACTCCATATGCTGAGTGGCATCATAGGTGATGCTTGGGCTGGAGCAGTAGCGGTCAGGCCCATTACATCCGCCATGGACTATAGGATTCTAGGTCATACCCATCAAATGACGGCCGATTCCCAAAGAGCGATGGGAGTGGATTATACTGGTTTGGTCGAGTCCCTGTATGATAGACAGAAGGACCTCTTGCGCGAACCAAAGTATCGGATTATTACGGCTATGCGGACAAAAATGATGTTACTGAAGTCGCTGATTTCCATACCTAATCATTTTGGTTACCAAGGGTACTCTCCGTTTATACAGGAAAGCTTAGCATTAGCTATGCTTAATCTTCCAGAGGACCGTAAAGCCAATCGTATATGGCAACGTGATTATTTCAGAAAGAATAATGTTCTTTTTGAAGAAGAGAAACATGCTTATACCTATCAGAATTCGTTGAATTATTATGCCCTGACCCAACATAAATTGGAGCTCTTGGATATCAAAGTCTTGAGCGAGGTTATTAATGTGGATTATCTCCAATGGGTCAACAACAAGCTACAAGGTATAGGTAGTATCCAACGAATTTATCAAACCTTGATGCATACACCTAAGGTAAAAGGAGTAATGAAAATGTTAGGCTTTAAGAATGAATTGATACAGGCGTATTTTGCATATACGACATTAAAGCCCATTGAAAAACTTTTAATAAAGCGAAACCATGACGCATAAGCTCATTTTCGTTGGTGATGTGGTGATGAATACAAAACCGGAGTTTTCACCTGAAGTCCAAGCTGCGCTGCACGATGCAGCTATTGTTTCCTGTAATGTTGAAGCTCCTTTGAGAGGTTATGGCAAGCCCTGCGTCAAGACCGGCCCCCTCGTAGATCAGCATCCCGAAGCAGCGGACTGGTTGCTCGGATTAGGATTTAACTTGTTTTCGTTAGCTAATAATCATATCGCAGACTTTGGGCCAGAAGCCTTATTAGCAACAAAAAATACATTCCCAGAAGAGACGGTCATAGGAGCGGGGGATATAGAAGAAGCTTATAAATTACTGGTAAGAGTTATTGATGGGGTCCGGTATGGCTTTTTGGCCTATGGTGAAAACGGGTATGGAGCGCTGAATGGTGATAAAAAAGTAGGACATGCCTGGGTGAATAAACCCGGGTTGGATCATGAAATCAGAGCTTATAAAGAGCAGGTAGATATACTCGTTGTACAGGTGCATGCGGGAGTAGAGTTGTTGGATGTACCGATTCCCGAGTGGAGAGATCGCTTCCGCGAGATTATAGATAGTGGCGCAGACCTATTGGTCGCGCATCATCCTCATGTTGTGCAGGGGGTCGAATACTATAAAGGAAGGGCTATCTGCTATAGTTTGGGCAATTTCTACTTTGATTACCCCAATAACCATCCCGAATGGAATAAAGGGGCTATACTAACAGTAGATGTTGTGGATAAGAAGATACAGACTGTTCATCTCGATATCGTAGAAAAGAAAGGAGAATGTATCAGTTACTGCACAACCGAACAATCGAGGCAGAAAATGGAGGCATTAAATGAACGATTATTGGGAGACAGCTATCAAGCTTACGTAGACCAGCAGGCGGTCCTATTATGGAATCGTTACCATAAGGCTTATTACGCAAAAGTAACAAATGGGTTGGTGGATTACTCGTTAAAGGGTGTACTCAAACACCTGAAGAGAGTCATCTTTAATAAGCGGATTGATTATAATATGTTATGGCACAATCTCTTTATTGAGAGTAATATTTGGCTGGTACAACGCGCCTCCAATCTGTTGAAGAAGTAAAAAAGCATCGACTGTATAGAATCGATGCTTTTAAACACTATTAGATAACTTTAATAGTGCTCGCAAAATCTTTTAGAGACCTGTCATTTGGAGCGAGGTCTGTAATGAGATAAGTAACCTCTTTAAGGGGTACTACGCGCATTTTTTGATTTGAGTTCAGTTTTTCTGCGATACTCAAGATAGCCAGGCTTTTAGAGCATTTGATCATCGCTCGTTTTATCTGCACGACTTCCCAGTCCGAGTCCGTAATTCCTTCTTCAATGGAGAGACTATTTGTTCCTAATAAACAAAGGTCAACACGGATGTCTGCCAATTCATTGACCACTTGTGAACCCGTTACAATATTCGTATTTCGAGACAGTTTGCCTCCCAATAGAAAAACATCGATGTTGTCTTTTTCGGCTAGTTCCAGTGCCACTAGTGGGCTGATGGTGAAAAAGGTACATTGTAGGTCATTCGGCACAAGACGAGCTAATTCAATCATCGTGGTACCTCCACCTATCAATACACTCATTCCATTTGCAATCAAAGAAAGGGCTTTGCTAGCGATTTCTTTTTTACCCTCTTTGGCGTATACATTACCCTCTTGAAATGGAAATTGGAAGGATTTTGATAGCGCACCACCATAGACTTTGATGACCTGGCCGTTTTCGGCGAGCTCATTCAAGTCACGACGTATCGTATCCTCGGATACATTTAGTTGTATACTTAGGTCGGATGATAACACTTTGTTATGAAGGTTTATTTGATGGACAATATAAGCCTGTCTTTCTTCTTTTAACATAATTTTAGCGAATTATATATGGTTGCTTGTTTATTGCTGTCGATCTTCCGAAGGCGGTGTGGTTTTAGTTACCCCTGCTTTAAACCGAGGTTTGAACCCTGTTGGTTTATTGCTTGCTTCGGTCGTATTCTTTATCGGTTCTGCTGAAGCTTCTGTGTTTTTTTCTTCTGCTTCTGTGGGTGTGGTA
>JBEBQJ010000090.1:0-18054 GCA_040395455.1 Sphingobacterium yanglingense
CGAAAAAGCGATTGTGTCTGCTGAGGCGCTCTATAAACTGAATGTTGGGTTTAGACAGCAACTATTTGGTAAGTAGACAAACTTGCCAAATATACATAATGAGCCGATTAAAAGATTTATTCAACTCAAATATCGCTAAAATTTGAGCCGATTAGCAAAATTAATCGGCTCACGATTGTTAAGAATACCTATAATTTCCTCATTAACCCTTCTCCTCAAATCAGTATCTCTAATTTAAGGTTAGTAAATTGGCTAATTAAAAACTCCCTGAAGCAAAGAGCCCCATGGAGTTATTTTAGTCCTCTCTTGCTTATTTTATCAAAAATCAGTTTTTCAACATAGGGAACAATTCGCGAATAGCGTTATCGTCTACAGAACGGCCAAACTCGCAGATTTCGAAAGCTTCAATGATTTTTACATTTGTAGATTTACTACCATACCATTTTTGTACGACATCTTTATCATACTGTTGTACCCTTCCCCTTTTCAAAACGTATTCTTTTAAAATATAATCTAGCCTGCCTTCGTCAGTCTCTGGTATATATACTTTACTTTTGTTGATCCAGGGTAGAAATTCATAGACTTGGGATACATGTGCGTCTATCAAATAAGCTTTTTCTTTAGCGACAGACGCAATATCAATGGTGATATCCGGGCCGGGTTTAATGGGATTCATATACCGTCCCCTAGTATACAAAAATAGGGGGCTTTGGTCCAGAGCTGGGATGTCGGGTAATACATGCGGGACATTTACCAAGAAAGAAGCGTCTTGCACCAAAAGTGAGGTATATCGGTGGTCGGGATGGTAATCATAAGGGGGGTGTGTTATCACTATATCTGCTTTCCATTCTCTGATCAAACGTATGATTTTCATCCTATTTTTCAGATCTGCTTCTAACTCCCCGTCATTGTTATCGAGAATTTCATATTCACAATTCAGTCTACTTTTTACTTCTTGGACTTCTTTATACCTTCTTTGTGCGATTTCATTCTGAGTACCGCTATAATATCCCTTGTTGCCATTGGTGACAGAAACAAATTTCAGTTCATAGCCTAACCGTGAAAGCAATACACTGGTTCCGCCGCTTGTTATTTCTGCGTCATCTGGATGAGCACAAATTATGATTACCCTCTTTTTTAATACCTTGCCTTCCTGGGCATGTAATGTTCTTATTCCTATCAAGGATATCAATAAGAATAGGAGGTGTATTTTCAGTATTTTATTCATTGTATGATTGGTCATTCCGTTCAGAAATTTTCTCTATTCTTGATAAATCAAGATCAGCACTTACAATTGATGGATATGCTGTAAAGCTGATCTTGAAAATTAATTACTTTCCTACGCTTGCTTTTCTAATTCCCTCTTTAGCAAAAGCCCATTGATCTCTTTTCTTTAAGTGGATTATATCGAATACAAAACAACCATCTGAGGAGTTTGTAGCCGTCACAATAGATTCTACTATAGCTTGGTTCACAACATCTCTATCTGTAGTAGCCCAAGCTCCATTACCTATGTCAATACCTCCAATAACGATAGCGTCTGATTTAATTTTGTCCTTGGCCTGTAAACAAAAGCCTTGCACGGACCACTCTTTGTCGCCATAAATACGTGTTGGTCCGGCATAAGCGCCTATGAGGATATAATCCATTAAGCTAGCGTATCCGTAATCTTTGAGCTTGGAAGAAGCCCATTTGGGATATGCTTTAGCTGCATCAAATGATTTACTTGCCCAATTTACCCCTACACTATAGTATGTACTGTACCATCCGCCTACGTAAACGCTAAAACTCAACTTAGAGTTAATAGCTTTGACACGGGAACGTGCTTTGCCCATAAAATCATAAATGGTCTTCGCTCTAAATTCAATCCATTCTTTAAAATATGGGGGTAGTTGTGATGGTAAGGATGAAGATGCAACCATCTCTCCAGTCACAACATCTGCAGGAAAATTTGCTAATGATGTGCCTATATATTCTTCAAACTTGGCTTTTGTATAGTCTGAGAAGTCGCTACTTAAATCAGCAAAGCGACCTCTGTCTATAATGATGCCATCTAAATCTGGATAATTGGTCGCTAAATCTTCTAATAATCCTAACAGATAGTCTTGGACTTCTTCGTGTACGGGGTTGAAAAACACAGTTTCGCCACCGTCTGCATCTAGGCCATTTTTGATTGTGCCATCTGCCTGTAACAATGAACTTGCCCAATGCTTTTTGGATGGATCCCTAGCCAATAAACCTGTGTGCCCCAATGAATTCCTACGTGACCCAGTAAAAGTATCGAATAGTGCATGAATCTTTAGTCCTAAACTATGCCCTGCCTCGATAAAAGCCTCTAAATAATCCCAATCGGCAGTTCGATGCAATTGCCGCTGTACTCCATTGTCCCAGTATGAAAGCCACTTCACTTGGTCGACTTTATCTGTTTTGAACAATGCGTCTCCATTTGTTGGTCTGACCAATACTTGTATATCTGTAAACCCAGCGTCTTTTGCCAATGTTAAATCCCGCAGGATGTTTTCTTTGCTATTGGCATAGTCAGGAAAATTGGCACTGGCATCAATGCAAATAAATCTCGGCTTGTCGGAATTGTCTACATTGGACTCTTTGTCCCACTCCCACTCCCAGGACTTCTTAGATGCTGTGCAAAAAGAAAAACTCATAATACATGGCAAATAGAAGAATAATAAAAAAACTCTTTTCATAGCTTAAAATTTAATGGATTAAACCTTTGTTACATTTTAATACAGTCAAATTGGTACCCCACTACATAGCCGTCTGTAAATAGGAAGTACAAGTATAAGTAATAGCCATTGTCAGATACACGCATGAGAACATCTGAAGAACTACCTTTTAAAGATGTACTAATGGAACGTGCACCAAATGTGTTATCCGACCTCCATACCAATGGCTCGACGGCGCCAGTTATCTCTAGATTGCCTGTTAGCTTCGAAGGGTTAGATGCATCCAATAAAAATACTCGATCACCGCCTCCAAATGCCTGACCATTCGTCCAGTCAATCGCCAAATATGTTGCGTTATTGAACGTCTTTAAATCAATAGCATTGGCTAGGAAATTATTATTATTAAAATGCATTCTGCTGTTTGGTTTGCGCTTATTGCTGGCTCCGTCGATCCAAGAAAAGTAATTGGAATAAGCATGCACATAGTAGTCAGCACTTACATCTGTGCTCGAAGAACTGATGACATCACTACTATTGTTCCAGGTCCCCGTGAGGCCATCTATAGTAACAATTTCAGGGGTTTGGCTATCTACTGAACCGCCTGTTATCTTCCATCGTGCAAACTTGGTAGTTCCACCGGTAAGAGGTGCCGTAATTACGGCGTCGCCATCGATACTGCCGTTTATGGAAAATCGTTTGCCCATACTATTCGTTGTTGGATAATTAATAAGAAGTTCTGGGTTAGCGTGGATAGAATTAAGTTTCCAAATGTTAAAGGAAGAACCGCCCTGAGGGAGCATGTTGCTAACTAAGATATTACCATCATTATCTGACGTAGCATAATAATTTGTATTTATTCCTTTGATAGCACCTAAGTTGACTTCTCCTAGTTTCTCTCCTGTCAGCGCATGTAGGTATGTACTATTCTGGCCACTAGAATTAAGCACTAAATAATTTTCAGACAATGATATTCCTCTAGTCACCCCTGGTGCAATGCCTAAATCGGCCGAGAGTTGTTTGGCAAATAGAAGGCGGCCACTTCCTGAACGTATTCCATATGGAATCTTTTCTGGTATGGCTTTTTTTACGGTATATACCTTCTTTGTCACTCCGTCATGCGCAGTCACAGTCAATTGTTGATCCTGATTGTAGTCCAAGGCTTCAACTCTCGGGTCTGGTGATATGGTAGCATGGTAAGAAAGTGTGAGTTCTGCTTGTTCCAAAGTAGGAAAATCTTCCGCAGAAACAAGAAAAATCATGCCTTCAGTTTCATTGATCACACCCGATAGATTATAACCTGGTAATTGAAAATCGGTAATGGAACACGCGTCACTTTTTTTGATGTTTCCTTTTATAGTATACTGTTTACGTTGTTTTTTTTGATCTATAACGGTTATTGGGGTCTGTTTTGTCAAATCAAGAAAAAGCAATAGAGGCTCTAAGACTACGTTGTCATCCAGATTAGCTTTGGCCTTCATTTTACTAATCATTTCCTCGGTAACTATATTGGTGCTATTTTCAGGGAAATAGTATGGAATGTCAATTATTATTTCTGTACCACCTTCTTCAACAACTGTTGTAAAATCACCGGTTCCATCGGTGAAAGAAACCGTTATACTATTAATCCCATTTCGGGAAACCGGAGGGATTAATTCATCTGGTTTGTGACATCCTGCAACACCTATTAGCGTAGACAGGATAATGAAAAATATTTTTTTGATCATAGCTTCTTCAATTTATTTCCACTCATCATATTGTTCTATAGCTGAGTTGTTCAAAAACTCGGTGTTAGGAATCGGTAGAACATAGGTTTTTTGCAAAAACTTACGGTCTTGAAGGTCACAATCCACATATTCATATATATATCCTGTCCCACTTTTAGATATGCGCAGGCCATGTGTACGGAAATTGTTATAGTCAATGTGTGCTAACTTCCAACGCCGCATATCCCAATATAAATGTCCCTCATAAGCTAATTCTATCTTCCTTTCTTGTCGAATAGCTTCCATAAGAGTTTCACCTACCAACCCCTGCTTACTCGGTAATGAGACTCCAGGTCGCTGACGGATTATGTTTATATCATCAATCGCTGTACTAATCTCGCCCAATTGATAGGCAGCCTCTGCCCTATTCAGATAAACTTCGGCAAGCCTAAGTTCTACCCAAGTTTGGGTGCTATTGCGGGTGTCTAATGTTAGATTTGATTCATCAAGGAGCTTCCTTAGATAATAGCCCGTAGTCGTCCGCCCTTCTGAGCGGGGATGTTCGGTATAATCCATGTATCGACCATTAGTACCATCAACACTATTTTCCATTGTCTTGCCTTTCCAAATTGAACCATTGTATATGACAGTAGCATGGAACCGAGGTTCCAACTCGTCATAAGGAGGCCTGGTGCTAGTGCCTTTGTCGACATGCCATGGTGACCAGTTCACTTTATGTCCTAATTCATTTTCATAAGATTCGACCATATCCTGCGTTGGCGTGGCCGCTCCACCAAGGTTTGGCATTTCTCCAAAAGGTGCATAATATTTATCAAAGTCATGATTGGGTCCTCCCGCGGTCGCCAAATAGTTGTATTCCAATATTGACTCGCTATTTCCGCCTTTCCATGAATCAGCATAATCGTCCATAAGTTGATACTTATTTAACTTAAAAACGGAGTCCGCTGCGTCTTTTGCCAACTTCCAACGTTCTGCATATAGCATGGCTCTAGATTTTAATGCAAATGCTGCACCCTTGGTGACTCTCTCTTTGTTTTTGTTTTCCCAAGACTTGGGGAGTGCGGAAGCTGCGAAGTCAAGGTCGGATGCAATCAGGTCCCAAGTATCCGAATCAGAAGACCTGTTTTTATCTTTTATTAAATTCATGTCGGTATAGAGAATCACTCCTCCATGTCTCTTAGCTAGCTGAAAATATAGGAAAGCTCTAAAAAAACGAGCTTGTCCCTCGAACAAGAGATTGTCTTCGGGGGATAATTCGGAGTACTTCTCTAGGCTTACCAGAAATTCATTTACTCTACGGATACCTGTATATGCAGCTCCCCATGCGCCCAAAAAGCTACCATTCGGGTCGAATCGCTCTGGTTGAAAAGCTAGGATATTGGCAGAACCATAGCGATCTCCTGTTACATATGCCCCGTATTTTAAGGTTTCAGTCAATCCTTCTGTGAGATTGCCTGAAGATTGCTGGCTACCAAAATTTCCCCAATCGTGTATGTATCTATAGAATGAATTGACGTATAAGGTTACCGTCTTTGAATCTTTCCATACCACTTTGTCTGAAATACGATCAGTAGGTACGGTGTCGAGGAAGTCGGAACAAGAGGAAAGTTGGGTAACTATAATCCCTAGAACTATCCATAAATATCTTTTTTTCATCTTCATTATTATTTAGAACACTAAGTTTAATCCTACGTTTGTAACCATTTGTTGTGGGTAATATCCATTTGATACTCCCGGTCGCTCTGGATCTAGCCCATATTTAGTGAGCGGACTGATGGTGAAAACATTTTGACCTTCAATAAAAAATCTTACTTGTTGAATTTTTCTTGGTTTTAGCCATTTTGCAGGTAAGGAATAACCTATTTGCAGCGTTTTTAATCTTACATAATTTCCATTTCTATACCAAAATGTAGACGAATAGCCATTATTCCCTGTATTTGCAATAGTTAGTCTTGGAAACTCGGCTGCTCTGTTCTGTTCTGTCCAAGAGTTTTCTACTAAATAGTAGGGTGCATTTCCTCCACCATAAAAAGGTCTTGTCATAGAGGTTAAGCTCATAGTACCATCTGGATAAACACCCGTAAGCGCCACATCTCTATCTAAGCCGCTCTGAAATAAAAGGGATAAACTAAGCCCTTTCCAATCGAAGTCCAGCCCTAAACCTGCGACAATATTAGGATATGGCGATTTACCAACATAACCTCTATCTTGTGCATAGCTAATTATACCATCACCATTTCTATCTACATATCGTATATCTCCGACCATTGGCCTAGCAGATTCTAACGTAGCTGCATTGTCTATTTCCTCTTCACTCTGAAAAAGTCCGTCGGCAAGGAAGCCTACCTGCGCGCCTTCTGCCTTGCCGGTAAGCTTCAGCCAATCGGGTCGATTTGGTGCATCTGGATAGCTCAACCATCGTCGTTTGGCAAGAGTAGCATTCAAATTAACCCCGTACCCGAATTCACCGATTCTATTGCGATGTGTGATGGTAAAATCAAACCCTTTACGATCGATTTTTGCTATATTCTCATACCCTGGTTTATAACCGCCCCAAGAATCAGGAATCTGACTTGTCGCCACTAAAACGTCATAAAGGTATTTGTAGAATACATCAAACTCGACATTTAAAAGGCCATCCCAAAGTGAAGCATCAAAACCGACGTTATATTGCAAAGCCTTTTCCCACGAAAGGTTCGCGTTGCCTGGCGTAGATGTAATCATCCCTTGTTGGGGTAGCCCATCTAAGACGACAGCGGGAGCATCCATATAATCAAGGGTACTAAGGAAATAATAAGGGCTAATGCCCGTCGTTCCTGTCAACCCAACACTACCCCTTAGTTTTAATTCATTTACAAATAAGCTCTTATTATACCATTTTTCCTCAGAAATCCTCCATCCCACTGAACCTGCTGGAAATGGGCTCCATCGCTTGCCTGGAAGCATACCCCCGAAAACATAGCTCCCATCGTATCGAAGTGAAGCTTCGCCAAAATATTTGTTTTTAAAATTATACGTTACACGGCCTAAGAACCCTGCTACGCGCGCCTGTGAACTGCCGCCAGAAACATTGTTTTTGGTAGGGTCATTACTAAAAGCTAATTCGTCTAGATCATAAATATCAAAACCATATCCTGTTGCAGAGAAACTATTTGCATCGCGTCGCGTGGTTTCGGCCAGAAAAAGCGACTCTATATTATGGTCACCAAACTTATTTTCGTACCTAATACTGAAGTTTGTTCTAAGGTTTGATGTCTTGCTCAAGCTTTCAATAAGGGACTCTTCGTTGCCTCTCGAGTCGTAATTTAAAGAATAGGTTAGCTCATCGGTTGTCATTGTTGGATTGTTCGCAACCATAGTCTGGAACGGAATGGAAAACCGTTTCATCGTACTGAATGTGATATCATAAGCCCCTAGAAACTTAAGACTCAATCCTTTTACCTGGGGTACTCTGAAATTTAGCGCCAAATTAGATTGAAAGACATTGGAAAGGCGATCGTTATAGCCTGATAAACTAGATGCCGCCAGAGGGCTGACAAAAGGAGCGACTGTACGTGTAGAAACGGGATATCCATCTTTCTCTTTGGGGACGTATGGAAGGGCTCTAATGGCTTGTTGTGGAATGTTATTAAAATCACCGTTTGTACCACTGAAGAGAGGAGATTCCTGATTTTGCATGCGACCTGCTACGTCAAAAGAGAGGTCCAGATTATTAGCGATGACTGCATCAATATTGGAACGGAAGTTATATCTGTTATAATCAAAGTTTTTAACATTCCCCTTTTGGGTGTAGTTTCCAAGGGAAACAAAATATTTTATTCTGTCTGTTCCGCCTGTGGCATTGACATTGAAATTACGGTCTTTACCCGCCCCAAATGTTTCTTTGTACCAATTTGTATTGCCCCACCCGTCGATACCTTGTTCCATTTTCCGAACCTGATCTATAGTAAAGACCTGACTGTTGCCATCCATTTCCCTGGCTTTGTTGTACCAATACGCATAGCTAGGCCCATCTAGCATCTCCATCATTAAGGCATTTCGGCTCACCCCGTAAGCTCCAGAAAAAGATATTTTAGAAGGTGCCTGTTTACCTCTTTTAGTAGTAATGATAATGACTGAACTAGCATCTAAACCGAATACAGATGCTGCAGCCGCATCTTTAAGTACGGATATTGTTTCAATCTCGTTGGGGTCTATTTCAGAAAAACTTCTTTCAAATCCGTCAACAATATATTTTGCTGAGCCACCTCTCACTAAGATCGTAGCACCATCTGCACCAGGACGACCTGAAGTTTGTAAGGAGACAACTCCCGCTACTCTTCCTGCAAGTAAATTGTTAACATTCCCTACAGGGGCTTTCAAAAGCTCTGATCCTGATATCTGTGATATGGCTCCGGTCACACTTTGACGCTTTTGTGTGCCGTATCCTACGACTACAACTTGATCTAAACCTTTTTCTATACGTATCATCTTAACGTCGATTACTTTTTGGCTTCCGACCCGTATTTCTTGCGTTTCAAAACCAACAAAAGAAACCGACAAAACTGCTTCTGGAGAACTGATATTGATCATGTAATCCCCAGAGTGATCACTTACAGCCTTAGTTTCGGCCCCTTTGACCTGAATCAAAGCACCAGCTAATGGCACTCCTTTGTCATCAGTAATCTTGCCCTTTAAGATTGCTTTTCTAACTTGGTCGGCAGCCGAGTGTGCAGCCTGATGATGCCCCCTACCTTCTATGGCTGTAATCATAACAGTTTTACCTTCGATATGGTAGGTCAGTTTATGCGGTAAAAGCAAGGTGGTAAGAGCCTCGTCCAAGGGTTGCTTCGTTATGTCTATGGTAACTAGCGTCATAGGATTAACAAAACGGTCGTTGTACATAATCCGAAATTTCGTTTGCTTTTTTAACATACTCAATACATCGGATAAGGGTTGCTTACTTGCTTTCAGACTTATAGTCTGCGATATTGATGTAGCACTTACATGCATACAAATCAATAATAATAGGATAGACGTTAGTTTCATAACTCGCCAAAAATGGTTGTGCTTTCCTAAAAGCAGAATAATCTTGCTTTCGGAAAAATCATAATTAGTCATTACATTTGTATGTTTGGTTTAAAAATTAGTTACTTAAATTTTAATCGGTTTATTGACTTTTCGAATCCGAACTTTCTAAGGGAAGTGTTAGCGCACTTCCCTTTATATTACGGTTTCAGGTCTTATTATCATGTTTTTTTAGCATTCATTTTTTTTAGTTTTAAAGGGTTAAACAATAATTCTATTCAAAATTGCAGGTCAATTAACGACAAGTTTGCGCCCATCCCGTATTTGAATCTGAATAGCTGACATATTTAGTAATTTAAGTGCTTCACCTAATGTCAAGTCGCGTCCCATTTCTCCTGAAAATGTTTCTTGTGGGACTTTGCCTTGATAGACGACTTCTACGTTGTACCAAAGAGCAAGCTGTTCCATTACTTCGTTGAATGGAGTCTTGTTGAAATAGAAGTAACCATCTTTCCATGACACATACTGCTCTGTATTGATGTTGGCTATATCGGTGTACTTGGATTGAACTATACTTTGTTCTCCCGGAGCTAGGTTATAGACTAAATTGGATTGTAGATTTCTGACTTGAACTCTTCCTTCGACCAACGTCGTTTTTATCTCATTTTTGTAAGCGTTTACATTAAACTCTGTTCCTAAGACTAAAATATCCTGTGTGCTCGATTTGACGCGAAATGGGCGCCCCCCTTTCTTCGACACAGCAAAATACACCTCTCCTGTAACCTCTACAACTCTTTCGTTATCAGGAAAACTTGCTGGATAACGTAAGCTGCTATTTGCATTCAACCAAACGCGTGAACCATCGGACAGTATGGCCTGATAGGTTCCTCCTATAGGTGTTCTTAAGGTATAGTATACTTCTTTTACGGGCTTATCAGGAGTTTCTTCTGTCTGCTCTTGGGACTCTGATAGGTGTGCCCCGTCGTAATACACAACCTCTCCGCCTCTCGCAATGACCCCGGATTGCGCTGCGTCCAATTCAATTGTGCCTTTGCCATCTATAGTAAGGGTTGCTAAATTTCCCCCCGGCATGATATCCTCGACTCTAGTAATTACTTCGTCGGGAGTGGTATACAGCAATCGGTCTATAGTGATCCACAAGCCGATACCAGAAAGTACAACTATAGCTGCAGCGGCCCAAACCAACCTTAAAGAGACCTTAGGTCCTCTTCTGTGTAAATAATTGGTTTGGAACTCTTGCCAGCGGTGATTGGTGTCCGTCGCTAGGTAGCGAGGAATCGAGCGAGCGAGATTTTCTTCGTCAAGTATTCGTTTATAGAAGGCGTCATTCTCTGCGTTGCGTTGACACCATGCTTCTAACTCTTCTTCTTCCTGGTGGGAAAGAAGCTGTCGTTGGATTTTCCTACGAATCAATCCCACGAAATAATAGCTTTCCTTGAGCTTCTGATTTTCCATATCTGCTTGGGGCATTTAATATAGAAACCGGAAAACAGACTATGCGTCTAAATAATTTTTGTTTTTTTTATATGGATAGTAATAGTAAGGCAATGCCCAGTCCTGAAATCCTATCTTTCAATAGCGAAATCGCACGTGCCCTTTGGTTTTTGACAGTGCTCACGGTAACCCCTAGTATTTCGGCAATTTCCGCATAGGATTTGTCTTCATGAATCAACATGTTGATAACATTTTTACATTGTGGAGGCAAGGTATCGATTGCTTGTAGCAACTCTCGGACTGTCTCTGTGTGCATAATCTCTAGAATAATACTCTGCTCGGTGTCTACGGATTCATGGACATAGTCCTGCATATGACGATTTCTTACCTTTTGCTTTTCTAGGTGGTTATAACATGCATTGCGGGTAGCAATATAAAGGAATGATTTTAGAGCACTGGTCGTTTTAAAGCTATCACGTCGCTCATAGAGCTTAAAGAAACTATCTTGCACGAGTTCCTCTGCCAGCATAATATTGTCTTGCTTTAAGAGATTTCCTGCAAAAAAAACCAATGCAGGTTGAAATTCCCTATAGATATATTCAAATGCATTATGCTGATCTCTAGCCAAATCGGCAAGCAATGCTTCTTCGTTCGTATGGTATGTCACAGTATGCATATAACATATAATATTAGGGTTAGGCGAAAGAGCTCTTAAATTAGTTAACAGTTTATAAACTTATGTAAAAAGACCGGAATTCACGAATTGTGTTTTCTAAAGGCAACGAAATCTATCACTGTAGCCCTTCTCGAAAGACAGAAAACACTCCGTAAAACAGCTCATAGTCTCCTTGAAACTCCGTCTACAATTACAAACTAAAAATTGGAAATAACATCAATTTCATCATATATTTTATGTTGCTATGAAAATAGGCGATACTTTCGGCCTAGGAGTTTCCTTTTTACAGGTTATGTTACTACTCTCTATCGTGGTAAACGAAGTGGATAAATGTGTAAGGTCAAAAGAGGGAAAGGATATCAATAAGTCCGAAAAAGCGATTGTGTCTGCTGAGGCGCTCTATAAACTGAATGTTGGGTTTAGAGAGCAGCTATTTGGTAAGTAGACAAACTTGCCAAATATACATAATGAGCCGATTAGCAAAATTAATCGGCTCACGATTGTTAAAAATGCCTGAATTGATTCGCTTCAGGCATTTGTTGTAGGCGTTACAAACCAAGAAGGTTATATTTTAAGCTTGAAGCCTGCCGAGGCATAGGGTGAGGTTTGGAAGTAGTACCCTTTACTCACAAACATGCTCTTTATACTTCTATCTGTCATTTCTGAAGGACGGAAGGCGTTTATGCCCAAGGTAATGGGAATAGACAGTTTTTTACCGAGTTTTATCTCTGGGCGCAAGCCGGTGACCACATATAGGTGTGAAAAGATTTTATCCTGTCCATTCTGCTCCAACAGCGCCATCTGCCCATTTATCTCCCCGATGAGGCTTAGCGAAATATTTTCACGCGCCTCATACTTGACTGACATAGCCAGACCATCCATCAGGGCGATATTCACTTTGAAATGCCCATCTGTTCGCCAGTTTAGGTAAATAGCCGGCAGTACCATTGGTGCCCCAAAAGAATTGTTAAGCGCTACTCCCCCACCTAGATCCAGATTAGGCTTGAGGTGATAGATAAAGACCGCACCGGCCATGCCAAGGATATTTTTACCATTCAATTGGGAAAGCTTTGTGTTGGGCATATAAACCCCTGCGCCAACTGTAGCCAACATGGACCAACGTGGAGAAATAGGACGCATGTGATTTAGACTGATGCCCACATTTAATATTTCATCAATAACTAAGGGCTCGGCAAAATTTTGATTATCCAGATTGGAATAAACACCTTGGGCGCCTATAGACCATAGGGTCGGCCGTTTACGTTCGTCTAGTTTTAGGGACAGGGGCACACTTATAGTAGCCTGATGCACCTGGGCGGAACCTTTGCTGTCTCCTATAGGTTGGCTCTTCTCCCCTTCCATAATACGATATCCTGATCTGCCAAGGTATTCGCTCTTCCATTCAAATTGAACTTGAGCAGATGCACTTACATAGGTCAATAGTATATAGATAAACAGGAAACTTTTCTTCATCGTGCGTTGTTGTTTATTCTATGACAACAAAGTAGGTTTATACCCTTAAGGGTATAAAATAGTACTCAAGTAGCACATTATACCTTTTGGGCTATAATCTAGGACAACCAAATCCTAACGGCACAATAATTGCATTTTAGGTAAAAATCAATAATCAAAAAGTATGACTAAAAAGATGATATTGGCCCTGTCCTTATTTGCACTACTTTTTTCGGGATGTAAAAAAGATGAGGCTACTGGGACGGTAGACACAACGTATATGTCGGTAAAAATCGATGGTATTGAAAAGCAGTTTTCCGCCGTGAATGCCCGCTGGGTGGACGGTGGTAATTTCTTAGAAATCACAGGTTCAAACGATGGTAAGGAATGGCTTACGATAACGGTTATGTCAGAAAATAGGCGTGTATCTAGTGGTCGATACTCCTTGGATAATTCGGGACCTAATATGCTTGGGGTGTACTCTCTGACAAAAGATAATCAACAACTCAACGTGACAGCCACGGGAGGTACATATGCGCCTGAGGACGCCCTGAATCTAGAAATTACTAAAGTTAATAACACGGCAGTGGAAGGTTCATTTTCGGGTGCTTTTGTACGTGTGGAGGGACTTAAAACGCTGCAAGTCGTGTCAATAGCTGATGGGAGATTCAAAGCTGAGATTAAGCCTAACTAATCGCTGGTTATAACTTATTTTTGCATAACGATAGTAAAAGGACAATTTTAAACCTGATGGATTCAAAACAATTATTTAGACTTTTTAATAGCAAATATCACCTCACAAACTGGCATAATGAAGATGGTGAACCCGCACAAAGTGAGCGTGAGGTAGCATGGCGCTATTGTGGGGTCGGTGAAGAGTTTAGGGTTGAAACTGTCGATTGGATCATTAATAAGCTATTTGAAGATGATGAGGTCTATCTATGCATCGGATCAAACAAGAGTGCACTAGTACCAAAATCTACACTCACTGATGAGATCGGAAAGGTATTGCACAAAAAGGAAATAGGACTAATGAATAAAGCATTGACAAAAATGCTGTTTTTCAACTCGTATGGCACATTCAAAAACGGTGTTATACGGGATTTTCCGGAACACCGTCCAAGACCTGTGGGCAGTCCTCTGAAAGTGGTAATCCATGCGAATATCGTCGATCAGCGTACCAGCGGTGTCGCTGATGTCATCGGCAAGCACCTGACCAATCTAGAGGGTATGCTGTGTAATGACTATGGTGGCGAGATGGAGCATCTGTGGATAGATCTGGAGCTTCTGGAAAATAGCAAGCCCTATTCGTTCCGCTTTCAGAAAAGGGTTGCAAGCTCAACATCGTATACCGAATTTTATGCCTACAATGTGGGGCACTATAGTGTCCATCCGGATTTCGATATATTAATGAAGCTATCGGCGGAAGATGAAATCTGCTCCTATATACTGGAACTGTTATATGAATCGACTTCTGTACTGATTCATAAGGAGAAAAAAATAGGCGATTTTGATGCGGCCAGATTCCGGGCGGACTTTTCGGTTGCCTGTAAAGGGATATGACAGCGATGGGATTGTTAATAATTGGTTAGTTAAACCTACCTGAAGCGAGAAACTTCAGGTAGGTTTTTACATTAATTACTATTTCGGGTGTCACGAAAATCTGTAACCCGATGAAATGTAAGGTAATTGGCATCGTGATGGTTGGCAGCGCCTCCTTGTCCATCCTCATGGGAAGTGCGCGATACCGCGATGATATCGGTGCCGTCAAATTGCCAATCTACATATTGATAGCCGTGTAGGTAAATATCGGGATGCTGGACAATAACAGAGTCCACACTCCAGCTTACCAAATCGGCACTGGAACATAAGGCCAGCGTATTCCGTATCTGATCCAAGGGAACAATATTATAGAACTGACTAGGTACGTAGTTTGCCAATGTCCAATACCTATTGCTGGTAGCATCATAACGGATGGTAAACTTCTTCATACTGCCGGGCATATCTGAAAATCCGTTGGAAGGATTGAACGTCGCTATCGTACCGTCGCTGCTGACCTCAACAAAGGCTGCCTGTTCTCTATTTTTACTGAATGTATGGACACGTAAAACATTCAATAGCTGCCCTGTAGGTGAAACGACGGCATTACCTTCTAACCAGCCCCAGAAATATCCATTCATATAAGTAGGGTCATGCGCCAATGGATTGCTGACTGTCCAACTGGCGGAATCCAGTAAATCACTGTTTACCGGAGCGGACATCATGAGTGCGCGGTACTGTTTGGCAAAAACGGTAGATGGGCCGAGCGCGTCTTCCATGGCTCGCCATATACGGCCTCCATGTACGACGACTGGGGTTGGGGCGGTATGGTATTTGCCACGTCTCAACAAGCCAGTATGATCGGTGGTGGGTATAGTCCAGGTGGTGCCATTGTCGATAGACTTTCGAATCACCACCTGATTGCCGCTGCTATAGCCTCCAGACACCCCCATGATGTATAATGCCCCCTGGTGTAGAAAAAGACCAGACATGAACTGCCCACTCAAATCGGTGACGACAGACCAATGGCTTCCTCCATCTGTAGATCTATAAATACGGGTAAACGACCGGCCATCGGGACGGGCCTCGGCATTTGGGCCAAAGAAATCATTGGAGGCAATCAGATCACCATTAGCTAATTTCACAATACTAGGGGAACCAATGTAAATACGCTTGTATGCGGGAGTATGTGCGATCACGGTACCAGGCACAGCTGTTGCTGAATCGCTCCCTGCCCGTATGCATCGTATACTAAAGCCATTGCCTCGGATGTCGGCATTGCCAGGTAGTACGCTGCTCTCCCAAAAATGAGTCGCTATCGCTTTACCATCACCTGATGCCGTTCTGCTCCAATAATAACCACGTGTACCGGCCCTAAAGAATGCGCCATTGACACCGTTAATATGTCCGCCGGCCACAATTTTCAAATTAGAGAGAAATGCCTGGGCGGCATTGCCTATACCCTCGGTTTTGATAAGCCTGCTCCATTCGGTATTATAGGGTAAGCGCCATTCGGAACCTAATGCCCGACAGGGATCGCAACCATTGGTGCTGCTGACCGTCTGTGGCGATACTGCCGCCCAGCGATCTGTAACGGTGCCCGAAGCCCACCAGGTATGTGGCAGAGCATTGTAAAAAAACGGTTGTGGGGTAGTTGTGGGAATAGCAGCAGGATCTGCATAAGGTATGCCAGCGGCCTGATAGACGGGATTGCGCACCTGATGTCCGTCACTGCTTCTACCCCATTGATACAGGTCACCGTATGCATTGGTGTCATCGCTCGCTAGGGCTACCTGAAGACTCCCCAGATTGTGCTGTAGCCAAACCTGCTGATCTGCTGCGCGAACTGTGGTATAGGTAATGGTGTCTCCATGTACGACCGTCTTTACCCAACCTGTATCCCCTACAGTTGTACCAGGTAGTGACTCCATGGAGGCGGTTATAGAATCCAATGGTTGCACCTCTTGGGATAGGATGGTATTGCAGGACCAGCCCAGTACGCTACCTCCAGAAAGGAGTACGAGCAGGAATATACTAAGATTGCTTTTCATCATAATCTAATTTATTCGAAACCTGGGGTTTGTTTGATATTCGGGTTGACTGCAAATGAACTGACATGAACAGGAAAATAGAGGATATTGCCCTTCTTGTCCTGTTCACGTCCCACTAAAGAGGGTACGCGCTGAAAAACCTGCCCTAAACGGATCATATCAAACCAGGATTTGCATTCGCCTGCAAACTCGATGATCCGCTCGTCGAGCAAAATCGTTTCTAGCTCTTTCTTGTCCGCAACGGAAGTATAAAACTGATCGGTACCATAAGCGCGCTTTACGACGACATTGATGTATTTTAAAGCTTCTGCAAATTGGTCTTGCTCGGCGAGTATCTCGGCCTTAAACAAATAGGCTTCGGCAAGTCTATAGATCCTGGTATCGGAAGTAAATACCCTGACATTGCCATTCATCTCGCCCATGAATTTATTGGTCCAGCGGAAATTGGTACCCGAGAGCTTCATATCCTGACTAATGGTCTCAGCCCTGCTATCGCCTGCGGTGCGGTTACGATATTTGGTATAGAAAAGATCGGAAAACTGCATCACATGGTTCGTACCGACAGGTATAGGGTTATTTTGATAGGCCTGGGGTACCAAACTCTTGGATTGGGCCAGCAGACTACCGTATTGATTGCTATTTTCTAATAGATCATAATAGATGGAATATATGATCTCTGGATTGGTTTCTTGTGTGAATACATCCCGATAGTTGGCACTAAGTTTATAGGTGGTATTGGCCAACACTTCATCGATGGCCTGATTCGCTATAGGAAGTGCCTCAGCCTGTTGCCCGCGCACCTTGGCAAGCCAAAGGTAAATATCTGTCTTTAGCATGAGAATCGCTGCCCGTGAAGCTTTACTGCTTTTGGCTGTATTGTCGCCGACACTCAGCTGATCGGCCAGTCCTATGTCTGCTTTGATCAATTGGAAGACCTCATCCTCGCTCGAGCGTACCGGAAAGAGCTGTTCATGATCATCGGAATCTATAAATTGGGTCACAATAGGTACCTCGCCCCACAAGCGCACAAGATTGTAATAAGACCAAGCCCGTATGAAGTAGGCCTGTGCTTTAATCTGTTTTTTTCGGGCTTCCTGCGTGAATGTAATCCGGTCGACATTGTCGATAATGGCATTGGCCATGGAAATAACCGTGTAGAAGGGCTGCCAGTTGGCGTCATTGAGATTGGCCGTGAGCTCATTGTTGATGAAGGATTGTATGCCTCCTGCTTGGAGTCCTCCGCTGATATTGCCTGTACGGCACTCGAACCAATACATCCAGTTGTGTACGGTAAAAGAATTGCGCATGCGTAGGTAAAGTCCATTTAGCGCGGATTCGGCATCGGCTTCATTGCTCCAATAGGACTCGTTCGAAATACTGCTATCTGGCTTGAGATCCAGACGTTGGCAACTTTGTAATAGCGAAATAATGATCGCTATGTACATGCTTTTCAAGTATATGTTCAT
>JBEBQJ010000091.1:0-17852 GCA_040395455.1 Sphingobacterium yanglingense
GTCGAACAAAACAAAAAGAACGGTAGCGAAGAAGTTTTATTTGGATCCTATTCCTTTGGATCAGATTACGCTGTACAAAAACCATGGTTCTGAATTAACGCAAAATCCAGAGTGGTAATCTACACCACTGGAGGATAATTGTCGACATAAGAGGCCTTGCATAAAAATGCAAGGCCTCTTTGTTTTTGGGTGTAAAATTGAATATTAATCTTATTGTATCTTAAATGTTACAATTTGGTGTGTCTTGTACACTACCTTATGTGTTAAAGTTTGTTTTTTAACATTATTTAACGCTGTGTGGGCGTTTTTTTAAGTTAAGAGATTTTAGTTGATGTCGTTTTTGTGCGGTTTTATTTGTGGTAATACGCTATAAAATGCTTGATGTCAAGTTTATGTTGCTTTATTGTGCGTTTTTTGTATTATTTTTACTTGAGTTAATCTAAATTATCTGACAATAACGCAAATTGAGATGAAGGCACCAGTGTTTATGAAGTTTTTACAGCTTGTATTTTTGCTGTGTCTAGGTTCGGTACTAATCGCTTGTAACGGAGTGGGCAAACATACCGGAGACGGTAAAGAAGCGAAGGAAGAAAGCATAGGTAAAAGTGATGCAATCGTTCCCGCAGCAGATCAACTGTCTGCTTACCTCCCCCTGTTGAAAGGGAAAAAAGTCGGACTTATGGGTAATCAAACCTCGGTGGTAGGTGCAGATAACGAGCATCTTGTGGATGTATTGTTGCGGGAGAAGGTGGATTTGAAATTTGGCTTTGCACCTGAACATGGCTTTCGTGGTGATATCGAAAGAGGCGAGAAGGTAGATAATGATAAAGACGTTAAGACTGGTTTGCCATTATATACGTTGTATGGGGGGAATGAGAAACAAGATTCAATCGTGCAATCGATTGATGTTATGATTTTTGACCTACAGGATGTAGGAGCACGTTTCTATACCTATATCACCTCGCTGCACCGTGTTATGGAGCTGTGTGCCAAACATAATAAGGAACTGATTGTGCTGGATAGACCTAATCCTTGTGGGGATCAAGTAGATGGCCCTGTACGTAAGGATGATAAATTCAAGTCGAACGTATCCTATCATAAGATTGCGATGGTGCATGGTTTGACCATAGGTGAGTTGGCAAATATGATAAATGGTGAAAAATGGTTGGAAGAGGGGCGCCAATGTAAAGTGACTGTAGTACCGGTTCAGAATTGGGGCCATTCCAAAATGTATGATTTGCCAGTAGTTCCATCGCCATCATTACCAAACCACCTTTCTGTAAGGCTCTATGCGTCGCTTTGCTTGTTTGAAGGAACTGAAATCTCTGTAGGACGTGGTACAGAATGGCCTTTTCAGGTCGTGGGGTACGATAGTCCCGTATATGGAGATTTTCAATATACACCAGGTGAAAAGGCGGGTATGAAGAAGCATGTTGAGGGGAAAGGGCAGACCATGTATGGTTTGGATCTGCGCGGCTTGGATGCGGATAAGCAAACATTTACCCTTAGGTATGTGTTAGACTTTTATAAGAAGATGCCAGACAAATCAAAATTCTTTACTAGAGCAGAATTTTTTGATAAACTGGCAGGTACAGATGAATTAAGAAAGCAAATTATTGCTGGAAAAACCGAAGATGAAATTAAAGCTTCCTGGAAGCAGGAATTGACCGAATATAAAGAGATGAGGAAGAAGTATCTCCTCTATACAGATTTTGAATAAGGTTATGGGATTGGGTCTGCGTTTTGGAAAGTAGGCCTTCCTAGATTGTGATTTACGAAAACAAGTTTATTATTAATATGCTAAATATGAGAAATACTTTACTATTCTCTCTTGCATTAGGGCTGGCGGTAACGACGGTAGAAGCAAAGGCTTCAAAAGTATCGAACCTCTCCAACCTAGCTGCAGCAACATCCTATTCGGCGAATAGGGTGGTTCAGAACACGGTAACAGGTACAGTGTCTGATGCAAATGGACCTATGGCAGGTGTTTCGGTATCTGTAGTGGGAGTTCCGAGTTCTACCCGAACGGATGCTGACGGTAAGTTTAAGATTACTGCAGCATTAGGCGCAACATTACGGTTTTCTAGTGTTGGTTATTTGTCCCAAGACGTTAAAGTATCTGGCAGTACAGTAAACGTTTTATTAAAGGAGGAAGATAATACGCTTGATGAGGTTGTTGTTGTAGGTTATGGACAGCAAAAGAAAGCTCATTTGACTGGGGCTGTATCATCTGTAAATGCTGATGAAGTCTTTGGCAGTAGACCCATTCCTGATGCTGCCCGAGGATTACAAGGTACGGTTCCTGGTCTTTCAATTCAAATTCCTAGTGGGGAAGTTGGGTCTGATGCAGTGATGAAGATTAGGGGGCAGATTGCTTCGGTTAATGGATCCAGTAATCCACTGATTCTTGTGGATAATGTGGAGGTTCCAAGTTTGCAATATATTAATCCGTCAGATATAGAAACTATAACTGTCTTAAAGGATGCCGCTTCTTCATCTATTTATGGTGCAAAAGCTGCTTTTGGTGTAGTATTAGTTACTACGAAAAAAGGTGCTAAAACTGATGGTGTTCAAGTCAATTATAATACAAATTTGTCTTTACAATCTCCTTTTACAAAAATTGATATTGCTGGTGTTGAGGGGATTGAGTATACTTTGGATGCCTACGAAAATATGAATGGAAATCTTTCTGCTGGAGGCTTTTGGAGGATTGATAGGGAGAGTTTGGAGAGAATAAAGGAATGGCAAAGCAAGTATGGGAGTGTTGTTAAAAATAATGATCCTATAGTGTATAACCGAGATTGGTATGTGAAAAATGGTGAGAAATTTGGAGTGAGACTCTATGATCCGGTCGATGCTATGGTAAAGGATCGAACATTCTCAAATATACATAACCTAGGGCTTAATGGTAAGAGTGGTAATACGTTGTATAATTTTAATTTAGGTTATTTAGGGCAGGAAGGATTAATGAAACCAGCTAAACACGATGATTATCGGCGGTATACTGGAAAACTTAATCTTTCTACGAAAGTTAATGATGCTATAACGCTACGTGCAGGGACGTTATTTGCAGATGGTACAAAGCGCTATCCAAACTCTGCGGGTGGTTTCTATAGCGATCCTTGGTTGTATTTATATAGGTGGAGTAGATTGTTCCCTATTGGGGTGACAGATCAGGGCAACGAGTTGCGAGATCCATATTTTGAGACAAAAAATGCCCATGATTATGTGGATAGGGGAAGATATTTGAATTTGAATATTGGATCTTCTATTGAGTTTACTAAAGGTTGGGATTTACAGGTTGACTATACTTATAGCTCTGAGAATAATTCGGACCAAAGTTCTATGCCAACGTTTACCGGTGCTGAGCATTGGTATGCTCCAGTTAAGTGGGTGGATGGTAAAGGAAATCAGGTATTTGTTGATGAAGAGGGAAATGTTGTGAATACTGGTGGTGATGAGGCTTATAGATTTCCAGTGTCTACATATTTTGGAAAAGACCGCACTTACTTTTATCAATCTTCGTATGCAATGAAGAAGCATACATTCAATGCTTTTACTACCTACCAAAGAAGCATTGCTGATTTTCATGATTTCAAGGTTATGCTGGGAACTAATATTGTTAGTGGAGAATGGAGTAGCCATTGGTCTCGAAGAGGTGATTTGATTAATGAGAATAATCCTCAGATGAACTTTACTATTGGTACTGAAACAGTAGGAGGGGATAAGAATTGGGATTCGCAGGCGGGATTTTTTGGAAGACTAAACTATACGTTTAAAGATAAATATCTTTTGGAGGGTAATTTAAGATATGACGGTACCTCCAAATTTCCTTCGCATTTGAGGTGGAGGTGGTACCCATCTGTTTCTGCAGGTTGGGTAATCTCGAACGAACAATTTGCTAAAGAGTTACCTGTGTTGAGTTTTGCTAAACTGAGGGGGTCTTATGGTGTTATTGGTGATCAATCTGTCTCTAATAACCTCTACATCGCTAGAATGGGACTGACGAAAAATACTTGGATTGATGGAAATGGAAATCAGTTTTATCAATTGGGAACGCCAAACCCGATTTCGCAAGGGATTACTTGGCAAGATATTGAGCATCTTAACTTGGGTGTAGATTTACGTTTTTTTAATAATAAATTAGGTTTGGGAGCGGAGTGGTATCAGAGATATACTAAAAATATGATTATTGCAGGTCAAACATTGCCTGATACCTATGGAGCATCGGCTCCAGACGGAAACTACGGTAACCTTCGAACAAGAGGTTGGGAAGTTTTTGCGGATTATAGTTATAAATTTGATAATGGTTTGAAGTTAAATTTCAATGCTAATATCGCGGATGCTATAACCATGATAACGAAAAGTGCAGATTGGAATATTGCGTGGGAAAATCGTAAAATTGATAACACTTTTACAACAGGTAAGCGTTATGGAGATGTTTATGGTTATGTTACTGATCGCTTGTATCAAAAAGATGATTTCCTTTATGATGATAATGGGAACTTTTTAAAGACAACTGTTTATTCTAATGGTAATGCCCGTGAAATGAATATGTTGGCCGGTGATAATCCTGTATACCAGCCATATTTTCAAGATGGTGGTCCTACGATGGTAATTTCACCTGGGGATGTAAAGTTTGTTGATGTAAATGGAGATGGTTATATCACTCCTGGGGCGAGTACTTTTGGAGATCCTGGGGATCGAGTCGTAGTTGGGAATTTTACACCTCGATATGAATATGGATTCCGTTTAGGAGCAGAGTTTAAGAATTTTGATTTTTCTGCTTTTTTACAAGGAGTAGGGGCGAGGAAGATGTGGGGAGACGGGCAGATAGCTATTGCTGGTTATAATCCTAAAGAAGGAGCGATGCCTTATGCCATAGCATCTGATTATTGGAGGTCTGATCGCACAGATGCTTTCTATCCTAGAGCGTGGGATATGGGAAAAGGAGTTGGGGATAGTCCAGAAGGTTATGTTATGAGGGTACAGTCTCGATATATGTTAAATATGGCATATATGAGAATAAAAAATATAACCTTAGGATATAGCGTCTCAGAGAGTGTATTACAAAAAATACGTATAAAGAACGCCCGTCTATACGTGTCGTTGGAAAACATGTTTACGTTTGATAAGTTAAGAGGTTTACCAATTGATCCGGAAGCTATCTCTGGACATTCTATGCTTCGATCAGGAGGTGATTATAATGCGAAGAGAACAGGGGTTGGTACTCCAGTTTTTAAATCTGCATCCATGGGGGTTCAGATAAGTTTGTAATATTAAAAAGAATATATCATGAAATTTAAATATATTTTATTAAGCGTAATATCAACTGTGTTTTTCACAGGATGTGAAAAATTACTCGATAGACCACCGTTGACTTCCTATAATGATGAAAATGGGTGGTCCTCTGAGGCTAACGTTAGGTTATATGCAAACAAGTATTATACAACGTTTTTTCATGGGTTTAACGCTGGGCTGTACTCTGCTCCTTTGACAGGTTATACATTGAGTGACGATGTATTTTCAGCACAAAAAAATCAAAGTAATTTTGCTGTTGCGGTGCCTCCTTCTGCGATTTGGGATTATAATATTATTAGATCAACCAATATAATGCTGGATCGTATCTCAAATAAAATGGCAGGTGTAATGAATCAAGAGGCAACGAATCATTGGTTAGGAATAGGTCGTTTTTTTAGAGCTATGAAGTTTGCAGATTTAGTATTTGACTATGGTGATGTACCCTTTTATGACATGGTTCCTGCAGATAATGATCCTGTGAGCCTTTATAAGCCTAGAGATGCTAGAGATGTTGTTATGAATGCAGTGTATGATGATTTAGAATTTGCGTTGCAGAATGTAAGGTTGAACGATGGTGCGCAAAATGTAAATAGATATGTTGTAGCTGCATACATATCACGTATAGCTTTACACGAAGCAACATGGCAGAAGTATTATTATAATAATGATCAGCAATCGCGTAAGTTTTTGGACCTAGCTATTAAAGCTGGAGATATGGTGATATCGAGTAACCGGTATGATATTGTTACCGATTATAAATCACTATTTACGTCGAACGATCTTAAAGGCAATAGGGATTGTATTTTTTATAGGGCATATGATGCAAGCCTTAATGTGAAGCATGGAGTAGCGTCAAATAGTAACTATCAAACATCGATTAATATAGGCCCCACAACAGATTTGATAAAAGCATACATATGTGTTGATGGGGAGGCTTGGCAAAATTCTACCGAGCTTAATGCAGCTGACTTCAGTTTACAGAGTATCATAAAGACACGAGATTCCAGGCTTGAGGCAACATTCTACAAAGCTCCAACTTTTATGGGGAAGAGTTCATTATGGTTTGTCAATAAGTTTTTTCCTAGATACGGAGAGAAGGCCATTGAAGAGTCCGGAACAGCTCCTGCAGAGCTTCGTGGTACAGAGAATGTTACCGATTATCCTGTTATGAGATATTCAGAAGTGTTGTTAAATTGGATTGAAGCTAAAGCAGAATCAGCTTCTCTAGGAGGTGGTGCAGTAACTCAATCGGATATCGAAAAGACAATCAATAAAATACGAAATAGACCATTAGCAGAGGAAGCTATTGCAAAAGGTGTGAAGAAGACTGCTGGAATGCAAATCGGAAGCTTGCCGAATGATCCAGATAGGGATCCTTCAGTATCGTCGTTGTTGTGGGAAATTCGTAGAGAGCGACGTATGGAGTTTACATTTGAGTATTCTCGAATAGCAGATTTGAAGCGCTGGAAGAAGCTTGAGTATATGGATACGCAGAGTAATCCTGATTTGATTTCAGGTGGATGGGTTGATTTATCGGCAACTACAAATGTAATAAGTTTCCCAGCGGCGCTATCTAATTCAGATGGAGTCGCTAATACTTCAGGTCAAAGAACTTATTATAACGGAACGAATGCTGGTAATATGAAAGGGTTTTATATTAATAAGAATTATGGGGAAAGGTTGCCTTTTTTAAATATTCCGAATGTGAACCCTTACCTAAAGCCAGTAGGTTTTAATCAAATCAATGATTATAGTATTATGGGGTACATCTTGAAGCAAACCGAAGGATGGCCTCAGGAGAATTAATTTTTAACATAAAAAGTTAATAATGAAAATTAAAGTTATAAGATCAATTGTTAGACTTGGTTTGATGATTGTAAGTTGTGTAGTAAGTTTTTCTTGCTCGAAAGATCTTCCGGGAGCACTCAATACACAAGATAAAGAAGTTTTGTTAAAAGGTCTCAAGCTGATAAATGTTGGTGAACATGGAGATGTTGTTTTGGAAGGAGTTATTGATGAATTAAAAAAACAGGTCATTTTTCCTCGAATAGATGAAAAAACTGATTTTTCTAATTTGAAATTTGAGGCAATCACTTCTGATGGAGCATCTCTTGAAAAAGATATATATTCAGTTGATTTGGATGAAAAGGATCCTAAAAAGAGCTTTTTGATTAGGGTTTTAAATAATCCAAGATTCAGGGATTATATGGTCTCTTTGGAGTTGAAAATACCTCCTATAGGTGCGGATTTTATTGATTTTCAGAAGTTTGATTATTCATTAAATCCTGGAAGTAATGGTCGTTATGCTGATTTTATAGGTGGTAACGTTCGAGGTAGTGGTTTTAATGGAGAATATGTGCTTGTTGTAGATCGTGGCAACGGAGTGAATCCTCATTTGTTAAAAGTATCGGAGCTTAAAAATAATAATATTAATAAAATTAAACTCGCTCCCCCTCCAGGCGAAACATTTATTGGAGGAACGTTTGCTGTACATTCCGGACAGATAGTTAAAGAACATATATATGTTGCTAGCTTGTCTGGATCTAATGTGTCTCCATTGAAAATCTATCATTGGACTGATCCAACGAAACCTGCAGATTTAATCTTAAATACTACTACTGGAACAATCTCCGGAAGTGCTTCATTTAGATTTGGTGATAATATGTCAATCAATTTGGATAATGCTGGAAATGGATTTGCTTTTTTTATTGATAATGGTGGGGTTCAAGTCTTAAAATACAAGGTGACTAACTACGTTAATTTTTCTGATGGTATGATTTTTCCAACTGGTTTAGCCAATGTAGGGTCTTGGGGGTCCTATAATCAGATTGGTAATTCTTCTGATTATTTGTTTACTGGACATCAGGCACCTGTAAGGGTAATGTCTGGAACGGGGTCTTTGGTGTATACTGCTAGTGGGTTTCCTGAGCGATTGAGTGATGTTAGAGTCTTTACTTTTAATAAGGAACGTTATATCATGGGAGCAACTGCGCCGAGAGCTGCAGGAGAAAACCCCGTTTTAAACGTATATAGCATTAACAAGGGGGATGATATTGTTGAAGCTTTAGGCTATTTTGCTCAGGGCGATAAAAATCCTGTTTTTAGTTACAATCTCTTTGGTACGAATAATGGGAATCCGGCCACACAAGCTGTCTGGTATATTGAAAAGGATGGAAACGGTCAAGATAAGACGCTTATGCTTTTTGCTGCTTCCGTTGACGCTGGCTTCGCATTTTTCGAATTTGGAAAGAAGAAAGATCTTGAAGATTAATTTATGAAAGTAATAAGATGTTTTTGTGCATTGACAATAATCGGAGTGTTATTGTTTAATAGCTGTAGTAAAAAAAGTTCTCCGATTGAGGAGACTGAGGGGCCGGGAGATGGCGGAGGATCGAAAGAATTGGTGCTTCCCAAAAAAGAATTGAGAGGTGTTTGGATAGCTACAGTATGGTCTTTAGACTGGCCGCGTACCAGTGATTATACAGCCGTGGAGTATAATGCCGCAGCTCAAAAAAAGAGCTATACAGATATGCTTGACAATATTAAGGCTAAGGGATTCAATACCGTGTTTGTTCAAGTAAAAGGAATGGGGGATGCATTCTATGATTCGGCCTATGAGCCTTGGAGTGCTAGTCTGACAGGTACTAGGGGTAAGGATCCAGGATATGATGTGTTGAAATTTATGATTGACGAAGCTCATTTGAGAGGTCTAGATTTTCATGCTTGGATTAACCCCTATCGGATTGCCACACGTGGGAATAATTCGACGCAATATCCTCCACTTCATGCCTCAGTCAATCCAAGCTGGGTTGTTGATCATGAAAAAATTCAAATATACAATCCAGCATTGCCAGAGGTGCAGGCGCGTTTGGCTGATATTGTAAAAGACATTATCACAAAATACGATGTTGATGGACTGCATATGGATGATTATTTCTATCCGGACCCAGCGGTATCAGGAACCCTAACATCGGACCAGTCCCTTTATCAACAAATGGGAGCCGGTTTTAGTTCTATCCAGGCTTGGAGACGTGCTAATGTTGATAAAGCTATAGAGAAAATTTACACAACTATAGTAGCAAATAAACCTCAGGTAGTTTTTTCTATTTCTCCTGCAGCAAGTAAGGATTATAATCTTAATACGCTGTATGCAGACGTTGAAAAGTGGTGTAAAAATGGTTGGGTCGATATATTAATTCCCCAGCTCTATCAGGAGATTGGGAATTCGACTAACGATTTTCAAAGGAACCTTTCTGTATGGTCACAGTATTCTTATTCTGCTAAGTTAGTTATTGGGCACGCTCTTTATAAATTTGGCACATTGGAAGGAGGGGCTAAGTTCGATTCTCCTCAGGAACTAGAGAGACAATTTGAGATGACTAGAGATAATGCTAAAGTAGTTGGCAGTGTAATGTACAGCGCAAAAGATGTTTATTTTAATCGAGTTGGGGTTACTGATAAATTAGAACAATTGTATAAGCATAATGCTATAATCCCATTTGCAGGTAGGGAGGTCGCACCAAGGACTCCAGTGCCATCTAATTTCAAATTGGAGAATGGTATTTTGTCCTGGGACTCTGTGTCAGGCAATGATGTAAGATATGCTGTTTATCATTTCACAGATTTGACTAAGCAAGGAAAGTTGGTGGCTGTGAATAACCTAAATACGTTAAGTGTTAATGAACCAGGTTTCTATTGCGTAACTTCTTTGAATAAAGATAATTTAGAAAGTAAGCCATCGCAAACAATAGAAAAGAAGTAGTTTTCGAAATTGAGAGAGCCTGATGAAGATAACTGATTCAGGCTCTTTTTATTTAAGCTCATTTTATGAAGTATACTTTAGTTTTAGTATTGTTTTTCTCTTCTGTGTTGTGGTGCGCGAAGGCCCAAACGCCTTTCAAGTTTGCTCAGGTGACGGATACCCACGTAGGAGGGCATAGCGGGGCCGACGATTTAAGAAGGACCGTTGCGGATCTTAACCGACAAAAGGACATTGATTTCGTTATACTCTCAGGCGATGTTACCGAATTTGGATCCGATGAAGAACTGGCTCTCGCTAAACAGATTTTGGATAGCTTGAAGCTACCACTATATGTCATACCGGGCAATCATGATAGCAACTGGTCCGAAAGTGGAGCGAATTCCTTTCGTAAGGTGTTCGGCGGAGAGACATTCTTTTTCGAACATAAAGGTTATCAGTTTATAGGGACGACCTCTGGTCCAAATATGAGGATGAGTCCAGGGCAGATACCACGCGAAAATCTCGTGTGGGTTGATTCTGTTTTTAAAGCTAACCCAGACCAAAGTAAACCATTGATATCCATAAATCACTATCCATTAGATTCGTCGTTGAACAATTGGTTCGAATTGGTAGATCGCCTGCACGAACGTAATGTACAGCTAGCCTTGTGTGGGCATGGACATATCAATAAGTTGTATAACTGGGATGGAATACCAGGGGTAATGGGCAGGTCTAACCTGCGCGCGAAAGAGGAGGTAGGAGGGTACAATATCATAACAATGACAGGGGATTCCGTGTTTTTTCAGGTGCGGAAACCGAATGTTGTTACAGAGGACCCTTGGTTGAAGCTCCCATTTCGAAAAGTGGACTTTAAGAATAATTATCGACGTCCGTCTTATGCTGTCAATACAACGACAAAAGCGAAATTGGTATGGGAATATGAAGATAAGGGTGATATTGGAGCTGGGATTAGCTCTGATGGGCAGCGACTCTTTACAGCCAATACGGTAGGTGAGGTGTATGCGCTAGATCTCCATACAGGCCAACGTGTATGGTCATTTAAGACAGGGGGTAAGGTCTATTCTACGCCAGAAGTTTTTAAAGGAGTGGTCGTTGTGGGGTCTTCTGACCATTGCATTTATGGTATCGATGCTAGGAGTGGCAGAAAGCTATGGGAGCTGAAAACAGAAAAAGCGGTGCTAGGAACTGCTGCCGTATATGGTGGGAATGCTTATATAGGCGGTTCGGATGGTGTATTTCGCTGTATACGGATTTCGGACGGTATGGAACTGTGGGCCTTTGATCAGGTGAAGGGGTATGTGTCTACTAAGCCGACTATCGCAGACGGTAAAGTGATTTTTGGAAGTTGGGAGAATGGTTTTTATGCTTTGGATGTGAAAACCGGAAGGAAAATATGGGAATGGAACAATGGCGCTACCAATCGTATGTTTTCGGCTGCAGCATGTTATCCTGTCGTTGCTAATCGTCGGGTTTTTATTGTTGCTCCAGATCGTTTTATGACGGCTTTGGATTTAAAGACAGGGACGCAGCTATGGCGTGAGAAAAAAGGAAATCTGAAAGTACGTGAGTCTATGGGGCTTTCGCCCAATGCTAAGCTGGTCTATGCAAAGACAATGGATGGCGAATTGATAGGTGTATCTACCTACAAAGATAGTATGTCGGTGGATTGGAAATCCAGTTTACGTTTACCTTACGAACTTACACCCACCGCAATCTATAGTAATAAAAAAACAATATTCGTCCCTAGTCACTCAGGGTTATTGTCGGCGGTAGATGTTGATACAGGGGAGGTGTTGTGGCAATACAAGATTTCTAATGGAATGATTAACCCGCCTTTGGTGTTGAAAGATAAAATAGTAGTCAGTACAATGGATGGAAAGATTGTAATGCTGCGTTATTAATGTAGCGAATGTGTAGCTGGGCTCTGGTGATGTCTTTTGGCCGATTTTGAGCGGAATTAATTGATAAGATTCGCTTAAAAAAGTATAAATTCGTTGCGGTGCAAAAATTACACATGCGTTTTTTTGCATGTTTTTAAAAAAAGTAGCATATTTACGAAATGTTACCAAGTGATAATATATTTTCGGAACCGATGATAAATACAACAGAGAAAGATTCTAACTACCAAGACCTAGACAAGATGTCGGTTCTTGAGTTGCTTAATAATATTAATAAAGAGGATAAAACTGTCCCTTTGGCCGTTGAAGCGGCAATACCGCAGATTGAAGCATTAGTGAAAGTAGCGGTAGATCGAATGAAAAGTGGCGGTCGCTTGTTTTATATCGGTGCTGGTACCAGTGGTCGCCTAGGGATATTGGATGCTTCGGAATGTCCGCCAACATATGGTGTTCCGTTTGATTGGGTAATCGGCCTAATCGCTGGAGGTGATGTCGCAATACGTAAAGCTGTCGAGTTTGCCGAGGATGATACGGAGCAGGCTTGGATTGATTTGGAAGAGTATGCTATCAATGAAAATGATGTTGTGATTGGTATAGCGGCATCTGGTGGTACACCTTATGTGATTGGTGGGCTGGAGAAAGCGAATGAAAAAGGTATAGCTACGGGCTGTATCGTGTGTAACGGAAATTCGCCAATAGCTGAGCGTGCAAAATATCCGGTCGAAGTAATTGTGGGACCAGAGTTTGTTACAGGATCTACCCGTATGAAAGCAGGTACAGCCCAAAAGCTTGTATTAAATATGATCAGTACTTCGGTGATGATACAGTTGGGGCGTGTAAAAGGAAATAAGATGGTGGATATGCAGCTTTCTAATCATAAATTGGTTGCGAGAGGAGTGCGTATGGTGATGGCTGAGACTGGAGCTAGTGAAGAGACGGCAACTGTATTACTGGAAGAATTCGGTAATGTGCGTAAAGCAATCGAAGCCTTCAAAGTAAAACAGCAGCTATAAATCCCTTAACTATGTCACCTATTATTTTATTATCTTTTTTAATTGCCTACTTTGGCGTCTTGCTGGCGGTAGCGCACTTTACTTCAAAGGGGTCGTCCGATAACTCTACTTTTTTTGTTGCAAATCGTAATTCGAAATGGTATATGGTGGCCTTCGGTATGATTGGAACTGCCTTGTCCGGCGTGACCTTTATCTCGGTCCCCGGTGCAGTGGGAGCTTCCAATTTTAGCTACTTTCAGTTTGTCTTAGGAAATGCAGTAGGCTTTGTAATTATTGCATACGTATTGTTGCCGTTGTATTATAGAATGAATTTGACCTCAATCTATACCTACCTGGAAGAGCGGTTTGGACATATGACCTACAAGACGGGGGCTGCTATTTTCTTGGTATCTAGAACTATAGGTTCGGCTTTTCGCCTGTACTTGGTGGCTATTGTATTACAGCACTTTATTTTTGATGCCTGGAATGTCCCTTTTGCAGTAACCGTGATTATTTGTTTGGTGCTTATTTGGATGTATACCAACAAGGGCGGATTGAAAACAATTATTGTTACTGATACGCTACAAACGACATTCTTGATTACAGCAGTTATCCTTTCTATTTACTTCATGGCAAAAGGCCTTGATTTCGGTATCGTGGATACATTTGAAGCTGTTAAAGAGAGTTCTTACTCTAAGATTTTCTTTTGGGAAGATTTTGTGGGTAGTAAGGCTAATTTTTGGAAACAGTTTTTGGGTGGTATATTTGTGACCATCGCGATGACGGGGCTGGATCAAGATCTGATGCAAAAGAATCTGTCTATGGGGACTATCAAAGAGGCACAGAAAAACATGATTACATTTACAAGCGTATTTGTGGTCATCAATATCTTTTTCCTTGCTGTAGGAGCATTATTGTATATCTATGCAGAGAAGAACGGTATTGATATTTCGACGCTTGCGACACGTGATTACCTATATCCTGAAATTGCGCTCAACCACCTAGCGGTATTGCCTGCGATCATATTTATGATGGGATTGACGGCGGCGACTTTTGCTACGACAGATTCTGCATTGACGGCATTGACGACTTCTTATTGTATCGATTTCTTGAACTTTAATAAGAAAGAAAACCCGAATGACCCGGCATTGGTAAAGAAGAGAAATTATGTGCATTTCGGCTTTTCGATAGTGATGTTACTGGTTATACTTGTGTTTAAACTGATAAACAATGATTCGGTTGTAAATGCAATATTTACTGCTGCGAGTTATACTTATGGACCTCTCTTGGGCTTGTTTGCATTTGGGATGCTGACCAAGAAGGCGGTCAACGATAAGCTAGTGCCTTATATCTGTATTGTATCTCCTTTAGTGTTGTTTTTGCTCAATACTTATGTTATTTCGGTATATACTTCTTATGTCATTGGGTTGGATCTAATTATCCACAATGGATTGATTACATTTCTGTTGTTGTTATTGACCTCGCCAGGACAAGCGACTGAGAAAGCACTTTCACATAAATAGATTATTAGTTTTTACTGATAAAGAAACCTTCAAAGGGTGGCTTTTGGCCTTCTTTTGAAGGTTTTTTGTTTTCAGATCGAACCAATAGATGGATGCGGGGTTTTAACCTTAAATAACGCAGCGAGCAAAGAAAACTTCGATATATTAAGTATCTTTATTTTGTATTAACAATTATATTAAAGCGATATGTATCATTTGATTGACGACACGGTTTCTGCAATTCGACGTAAAATAGGAGATTTCACCCCAGAGTTTGGAATTATATTGGGTACCGGACTCGGAGGGTTGGTAAATGAGATAGAGGTTGTGCATCAGATTATGTATTCCAATATTCCTAACTTCCCAATATCTACAGTCGAGTTTCATACAGGCAAATTGATATTCGGAACATTGAATGGGAGGAATGTGGTGGCTATGCAGGGAAGGTTGCATTATTACGAGGGCTATAGCATGCAAGAGGTTACATTCCCTGTAAGGGTGATGAAAACCCTGGGAATCCAAAAACTTTTTGTTTCGAATGCGTCGGGGTCTTTGAATCCAGATATCAGAAAGGGGGATGTCGGTATAATTGACGATCATATCAATCTGCTGCCAGATAATCCACTCCGTGGAGCAAATGACGCTAGTTTTGGTCCTCGTTTTCCAGATATGAGCCAGCCTTATGATAGAAAGATGGTGGAGCAGGGTTTGCAGATAGCAGCCGGATTAGGCGCGAGGGCACACAAGGTGGTATATGTATCCACGTTGGGACCCAACTTGGAAACAAAGGCAGAGTATCGTTATATGCGTATTATAGGGGGAGATATTGTAGGAATGAGCACGGTTCCTGAGGTTATCGTTGCGAATCATATGGGGCTTCCCGTGTTTGCCATATCTGTAATAACGGATGAGGGCTTTCACAGTGATCTAAAGCCGGTTTCACTTCAAGAGATTGTTCGTGTCGCAGCTGATGCCGAACCAAAAATGACTTCTATTCTAAAAGAATTAATCGGTATGCAGTAAAGTCTAATTTATCCGTTATTTTTGCAGGTATATTTAAAAACGATTCATGAATAGTAGTCTACGTAGTGTTTTTATTGTCTTGATGTTCTTGGCTTTCTGTTTCAAAGGTTTTGCCCAGGAGGAAGAAGGGTTCAGTAGTGCCTTGGATTCGGCACGTGCGCTAGAGGATAATAAGAAAGACTCCGTTGTATTTTCTGCAAAGTATGTACGCTATGCAACTTTGGATATGTTGAAATATGCTACCCATACTAAACAGATTGATACTACACATCATAATTTTCAATATTTCAATAAGCAGAATCTTCCCTGGAACCCAAGTATAAATTTGGGATCTTACGGTTTGGCAACACGTGACCTGTTGTTTACTCCGGATAAGCGCATCGGTTTTCAACCCGGTTTTCATGGTCTGGAACGCTATCTTATTACATCAGATTCGGTAAATTATTATCGCGCTCGTGCACGTTATTCGGAGCTTTATGCCGTTGGTTTTTTTTTCGATGACCAAGTTTTTAGAGCTAAGCTGGCCCAGAATATTAATCCACAATGGAATATAGGTGCAGAGTATCATGCCGCTAATACAGAGGGGTACTATCTAAATCAAAACTATGCGGATCGGAAAGGAGCTGTTTTTTCATGGTACGAGTCGCCGAGTAAGCGATACAATATGCTCACGAACTTTACGTTCAATAAATTGGATGCGACAGAAAACGGCTCTGTAACCAATGATAGTCTTTTTAGGGACGAAAAAGTGGGTGCTCTTTATAGTGTCCCTGTACGTCTCACCGGGCAGCAGAAAAATCGCCCATATAATAAGTGGAACGATTATGGACTTTTTCTGAGACAGTCTTATTATCTAGGAAGGTTGGATACATTGCATAAAGGGCAACCTGAAATGGAAATACACCCTACCAATGCTATAGCCCATAATTCTTCATTTCGACAGCGCAAGTATACTTTTTTTAAGAATGAGCCAGATCGGGAAGGGGCCTTTCCTTTTGGAAAAGCAGTGCTCGTACAGGATACGACAAGTATAACGACAATAAGTAATGAATTTACCTATTCATTTTATCTTCGTAACAAGTCGCTTTTGAAGAATGAAGCAAAGTTAAACTTAGGCTTTCAGAATGATTTGATTTGGTATAAAGATAGTCTTACAAACGACTTCTTCCAGAATAGTACAGTAAAAGGTGAGTTGATTTATAAGTTTAGTGACCGAATCGATGTTAGAGTAGCTGGTGATCAGATTGTGATAGGAAAGAATTTTGGAGACTTTTTGTATGAGGCAAATGCCGATATTACGATAGGTGATAAGATAGGGAAGATTTCGTTGGGCGCTTATTCACAGAATAAGTCTCCTGAGATGGTATTCAATAGGATGAATTATACCTATCACCAATGGTCAAATGACTTTGATAAAACTAAGACCCAGAACCTTTCGTTTATGTATAGTAACAAGGGATTGGGATTCAGTGGAAAAGTCGAATATTTTTTGATAAACAAGTACCTGTATTTTAAAGAAATTGATAATCCCAATGATGATTTGCGTTTGGATCGAATCATCGAACCTACACAGACAGGAAATCTAAATCTCTTAAAGGTTACTGCAGCTCAGAAGTTTAAATTCGGTAGTTTTACGTTCGATAATAAGGTTGTATACCAAAAATCTGATGCTATGGCAGTTCTGATGACTCCAGAGCTATATACTTGGCATAGTCTGTATTATAGCGGTTTTTGGTACAATGTACTAGATTTTAGAATTGGTACCGATGTACGGTTTAATACGCCGTTTAGAAGTCCTTCCTATGCAATAAATGCCGGACAGTTTTACCAGGATAATGCAGCGATAGAGTTTTCAACATATCCTATAGTGGATTTTTGGATTACAGCCAATATCCAACGTGTTAATTTGTTTGTAAGTAGCAATTTTACAAATCAGTACCTAGCCCCAAAAGGGTATTATACAGTGCGAAGATACCCTATGAACCCTGCTAATTTTAGATTTGGAGTTTCTTGGAAGTTTTATGATTAAAATTATCTGTTTGTATTATAGTATATTGTGATGGTCATGATGAAAAATATTGTTAAAATATTTTGAAAATTAAAATTTAGACCTATATTTGCACACGCAATCAGGGAAAGAGGTTGTGAGTTCTTAGAGAAGAAGTAACAATAGAGAAATAGTTCAGAGCATTCCGACTCGTCGGAAGTGGTCACTGATAAAAGAGTTATTTCGTTCTTAAACATAATACAATGGAGAATTAGCTCAGCTGGTTCAGAGCATTCCGACTCGTCGGAAGTGGTCACTGATAAAAGAGTTATTTCGTTCTTAAACATAATACAATGGAGAATTAGCTCAGCTGGTTCAGAGCATTCC
>JBEBQJ010000092.1:0-17801 GCA_040395455.1 Sphingobacterium yanglingense
AATATTGAACAACCAAAATGTAGTTCCCGTTTTTGACGAAGGTGAAACCTTTTGCGTTGTCATTTATGACGATACAAAAGCAAAGATCATCCGCTTTGAACTGGAAAATGATCCAATATATGATAACTATGATTAAGATTGGGACCACCTCCTTTTTGACATTATGTTTCAATATTTCGAAGGGTATTACAACGTCGAAGAATATAAATTCTGGATTTCGGAGGATAAGAAGAAGATGAACATCGATATGGATGTTAGAGATAAATATCAGTACGATATCTCAGAATTAACACAATATAGGTAAGTATATTAACACCATTTTCAGTGAGGGGAACCAGAAGAGAATTACAGACCGAATTCGTCTATGCAGGCCTGTCCTACTGGTACGCATTGTACTACCAGGATGCTGAAACTTTCAGTTAGAGGGGAATTGGCTGTTCCATGATTTAAAATACCACGCAATAAGTTGCCTCGAATATATACTTCGTGAAGACAATCGTCAGCTTTATTATAAAAGTTCTGCGCTATTTATAACTAATATATTGTGTTAATACGACTTAAACCATACAAGCCAGCTAATTTCAAAGGGATAAGCAAGACGGTATTATAATCTATTCAAGGATTAAATGTATTGTTTTGCAGAAATCAATTTGTTAGTTTAGAAGGACTGATAATGAATAAGAAATATATTAAATGTTAGAATCTGTCCTATCCACATATAAAATATTAAAAGATAAAGCCTGCAACGCTGACATTGACGAAAGCTGGATAAATTGGGCTATCGAAATGATGCAAGCTGGATACGAAGTAGATAGTCTATATGAACTTGCTGGAATTTCAGCGCCCTTTAACCAATTTGAACTACAAAGCTTAACCAATCAAGTGTTGAAAGATCTGAACCTAGACTATTCAGACAAAAACAAAGTACTGAAAGGTTATATTTACTTTTTATTGAAGGTAAATATAGACAATACCAATAAGTACGACTGCGTGCTAAAGGAGTTTATGAACATCTACTATGCATTTGAAATAAACAGTGAATACCAAAAATTTGCGTTGCTATACTGGGCAAAGGAAGATTTACTTTATAACGATAGGCAGGACTATTGGAATGGCGCGGATAAATCTAATATTGATAAAATCATTAAGGAGCAATTTGAGATTTATATAAATAAATTCGAGCACGATATATACTTCTAAGTAAGCTAATACAACATCATTAATTCTAATAATAGTGTGATTTTCGACACCTATTAAATTTAGAATCGAAAAGCCAATAATTGCGCTTAAATTTGCTTTGAATTTAAAAAGAAAAAGCAATGATAACGGGAATTTACGAAACACATATACAAGTACGGGATTTAGAAAAATCATTAAAATTCTACACTGAAATTTTAGGGTTAAAATTTGCACATCGTGACGAAACCCGTCCTATTATTTTTCTTTGGATTGGTGAAAACAAAGACTATATGTTGGGCCTTTGGCAGACAGACGAAGAAATTGAACCGCGCCATTTTGCATTCAGCAGTACAAAGGATTTTATCCTAAACGATGCTGTCAACTTTCTGAATAAAAACCAACTGGAACCTTACAATTTCTTGAAAAATGGTACAAGTGATCCCATGGTTTTTGCATGGATGCCGGCTTTAGCAATTTATTTCAAAGATCCTGATGGAAACAATCTTGAATTCATTTCCCTGCTTGAGGGTGACGCAAAACCAGAATTGGGTGTTGTGTCTTATCAGGATTGGATGGATAGGAAGTAACGTGATCAGACAACTTTCATAACCGAATCACGGAATTGCTTTAAGCTCATGCCCCGATGTCTTTTGAAAAACTTGTTGATATGGCTTTCGTCTGTAAAACCAAACTCATCCGCTATTTCGTGTACCCTCCTATCGCTAAAACGTAAGCGGTGCTCAATAAGTCTGATTCGGTAAGAGGAGATATATTGCTGAAGGGATTCATTGCATTGTTTGCGAAAATAGCTTCCCAAATAGGTTGGAGATAGATCAAATCTTTCGGCTATTACAGCAATTGTCAAACGTTCTGGAACGCGAATATGCTCCTGGATATAATCCAATATTTGCAGGATACGGTTTTCGGCATGTTGGCTTATGTTTTTGGGTTTGATTATGGCTATATTTCGCGCAGCAATGACAATCAACGCATTGACCAAATGCCTCACTAGATCTTCGGTATATACCGTTTCTTGATTAATTGTCTGTTGTAAGTGTTGTATCAATGACTTAACCATTTTCTTATCCTCGTGGTTGATCAATACAGTTCCAGATAAATCCGAGGCATTGTACAGCAGGCATTCGATATGATCGATACTTTTCCATTGGTACTCCCGCACGTAATATTCTCCGAAACGTATAACCATAAATTCGCAAATACTATCAAGATCAAAGGAGTGGCAATCATGGGGTGTGATTAGAAAAAGATCGCCTGCCTCGAAAGGAAGTTGATTGCCATTGATGCCGTGTACGCCATTGCCAGATAGTACGTATACGAATTCAAAAAAATTGAATTGCCGGTCCCGAAGCGGGCAACAATCTATTTTTTCGTAATAAACCTCGAGTGATTTTGAAATATTCTCTCTTGCCATAAATGCAAATATACCGAAATGCAACCGAAATATACCTGTTAACAGACGTTATACAGGTCTATTTTTGCATAATCCAAAGTGAGTATAAATGAAAGCTATAGTTTTAAAAGAGTTTGGAGGTATAGAAAATCTCCTTTACAAAGACATTGAAATGCCTGTAATAAAGGCTAATGAGGTACTGGTTAAAGTGAAGGCCATAAGTATTAATCCGGTGGATTGTAAAGTGCGAAATCGACAGGCACCATTGGCAGAGGATTTGGCACATTTTGATCCTTTAATCTTGGGATGGGATATTTCGGGGGAAATTGTGGAAGCAGGAACAGATGTTACTGAATTCATAATCGGTGATGAAGTATTTGGTATGGTGAATTTTGTAGGACATGGAAAAGCTTACGCTGAATACATTGCAGCTCCGGCTGAGCATTTGGCTATGAAACCGAGGAACACGACGCATATAGAAGCTGCAGCCAGTACAATGGCCGCCTTGACAGCATGGCAGGCTTTTGATAGTTATGGAAAATTGAGATCGACAGACAACGTTTTGATTCATGCTGCTTCGGGTGGTGTTGGTCACTTTGCCGTACAGATTGCCAAACATTTGGGCACTTATGTGATTGCGACCACATCTGCGGCAAACAGGGATTTTGTATTGGGATTGGGGGCTGATGAATGTATCGATTACCGAACTACAGCATTTGAAGAGGTGTTGCAGGATATTGATTTTGTCGTAGAAGCGATTGGAGGTGCTAACTTTCAAAAATCGGTACAGGTATTGAAACCATTTGGGACGATTGTGGCCCTACCCTCTGGACACACAAAAGAGGATGAACAAAAAGCACAGGAAAAGCAACTGCATGCCTGTTATTTTATGGCGGTATATTCGAGTAAAAAAGATATGGAGATTATAGCTTCTTTTTTGGAAAGAGGTGTAGTAAAACCTCACGTGTCGCAAGTATTCACATTTGACGAAATGGCTCAGGCGCATCTGCAGATAGAAACGGGACGAACCGTTGGTAAAGTAGTTGTCACTCTGTAATAATGTAGCCGTATGTCACAAATGATAAAAAATATAGATAAAGAACTAGCACAAGCTATCTTGAATAGTCCGTATAGTGCCATAGATTATGAAAATCTATTGATCAATAATCCGATTCGTATCAGAAAAGAAGAAAAGGATTTGTCCTTAAGTGATATTCCTCTGGAGATTCCGCAACAGTTAGAAGTCGAGAATATAACCGTCCAATCAAGTGATACATCAAGGACAATCAGGTGTAGATTGTATCGTCCAAAAGGAAAGGAAGATCTGCCTGTATACCTGTTTTTTCATGGTGGAGCATTTATATACGGTACCCCAGAGCAGTATGATTTTATACTTTGTCGGTTGGCTTTGGCGAGCAATATGCTGATTGTTTCGGTAGATTACAGATTGGCTCCGGAAAAGCCTTTTCCTGCTGCGATGGAAGATGGTTGTGAGGTGCTGTTGTGGTTATCTCGACACGCAAAACAGATAGGCGGAGATGTGAATAAGCTAATCATAGGAGGAAGCAGTGCGGGAGCAACAATTGCCGCCTCCGTAACCCATTGGGCGAGAGATAAAAATCAGGTTGATATCCAACATCAATATCTGCTTTATCCAGCGATGAGTAATCAATTACAGACAGATTCCATGCGTGAGTTGGCAGACGCTCCTATGCAGACACGAACCGCGGCAAGGTGGATGTGGAAACATTATCTACAAGATAAGATAGAATTTACGCTAAAATATGCTGTACCACTTTCGGAGGAGGACTTCGAAAGATTACCAGCGGCAACGATCATTGTTTGCGAATTTGATCCACTAAAAGATGAAGGAAAATTGTATGCTGAAAAACTAGGTGACTCGGGTGTACCGGTTCATTTATTGGAAATTAAGGCTGCTGTACATGCTTTTGATTTCTTCGATTGCTCTTTGTCGGAACACTTTTACCAACGACAGATAGCATTGTTTCAGAATATTATAAATACATTAAAATGAAGAAAATACTGGTTATCAACGGGCACCCTGATCAAGCAAGCTTAAATACGGTTATTGCAGATACGTATATAAAAACAGCGCTGGATTTAGGCGCTGAAGTGCGATATATCCCTATTGGGGCATTGGATTTTAATCCCAATTTACAATTTGGTTATCGTCAGAGAATGGAACTTGAACCTGATCTGCTGAAAGCATTAGAAGATATTCATTGGAGCGAACATCAGGTCTGGATTCATCCGATTTGGTGGCTAGGTATGCCTTCGATTATGAAGGGATTTTTTGATAGGGCTTTTCTGCCTGGAATTACTTTTAGAAGTTATAAGGGGCAACCAAGCGAAGGTTTGCTTGAAGGAAAAACAGGGCGTATCATCACTACGGCGGGAGATATGTCGTTGGAAGTGTACCAAGAAGTCTATAAATCGAGCGGACTGATTCAGCTACAAAAGGGCATTTTGGAATATTGCGGAATAACGGCCGTGCAAAATAATTTCATAGGGCCTTTGCACGAGTTCAGTGAGGCGGATTGTATAGAGGAATTGGAACATATAAAAGCAATTGCAAGGGTAGACATCAATCAAATGTCGATTTCAGATAATAGATTTGATCCAAGTGAGAATACTGAAGCTATGTCAAGATGAAAACATTTTCTACACAGTGTGTAGAAAATTGTCATGGAGCCATAACAGACCTATTATGAGGTCATTGAGCGAGAAATACTAGACGCTAAAGCTACACTTATTTCTTTCCCTAATCCTTTGCCGTCATCAAATGGCTTTGTTGTTTGACAAGGAGAATTGGAGGAGAGTTCAGTTGTCGCAAAATTTGCGACAGCTCAGAAAGAGCTCAAGATCTCCACGCCTTGACATTAACCATTTTCATTCATAAGCTGTCACCTCGAAAAATAAATACGATCCCTTATCTTTGTATAGTATATGAAAGATTTAAATATAAAAAAACAAGTTCTGAAATCAGCCGCTCAAATAATTATAGATAAAGAAGCTGTACGTTCATATATCAAAGGAAAAACATCTCTTAATGAACTTGATAAAAACGGGATAAAGTTTGCAAAACTATTATAACTACGTCTTCGACAATATGACCAGCACGTATAATTTCGTAACAAAGAACTCTGTTTTATATAGGGTGGCATTTATTGTGGAGAAACTTTCTATACTCTTTCTGGAGAAGAGATTCCGAATGTATACCAACTCATAGTTGAAAAATAATATACTTTAAATATTGAAGCTGTAATTCTGTAAAATCATACCGAAATAAAAAAATGGATAAAAACCGTCCTTCGCTCATAAAGAGAATATCAAAAATATTCTTGAAGACAATCATCGGAATGGTAGTGATAATCGCTATCGTGCTGGTCACGACATTTGTGATTCATCAAATCAATTTGAGTAGCGAAGCGGATAAAATTGAAGATTATGGTCAAAAAATAAAGGTTTTTGACGGTACAATGAATACGACAATCGACGGACAGGGGGCAGACACGATTGTATTGCTCACGGGATTTGGAACGGCAAGCCCAAGATTGGATTTTGAACCATTGATCAGGGAATTAGACAAAAAATATACCGTGGTCACGATCGAACCTTTTGGGTACGGATTGAGCAGTGAAACAAATCGTGAACGTAGTCTAAATAATATGGCGGAAGAGATCCACGAGGTGGTGAAGCAATTAAATCTAAACCGATTTATACTGATGGGGCATTCCATTGCTGGGCTGTACAGCTTGGCATACATCAATAGATATCCGGGTGAAGCAACCGCTTTTGTGGGTATTGATACGAGTGTGCCAACTCAACCTTGGCCGGGCTATAATTCGGCACCCTTGGATTTTTTGGCCAAGGCAGGTGTAGTACGTGCAGTACTAACGTTTTTTGGAAATGAAAAACCTAAGGACGAATCAGAAGTACAGCGTTTTGAACAACAGCACATGATTACGATGAAAGTAACGGGAAACAATACTTTGCACAGAGAAGCGGCATCATTGACTAATAGTTTTAGAGATGCTCAAAAACTAGCTTTCCCAAAGCATTTGCCGGTTTTATTATTTGCTGATGAAAACTCGGCTGTCAAAGGCTGGACAGCACTGCACCAAGAGCAAGCCAACAGCGTGGATAAGGGAAAACTAGTCTTATTGCCTGGTGCTCATTATCTACATCATACACAATCTAAACGAATGGTAGCAGAGTTGGAGTTGTTTTTAGGTAAACAGAATAATTGAGCCACAGCCACTATCAAGGAACAACCGCTAGTAAGGAAACATATAATTGCTCAAAACAATTACTATATTTTTTAGTAAACATTCACTAGATTTGAGATAGAGTTTATAATATATGAAGAATAGTACGAAGATAACGAATGCGAGTATAGAGTCGGCGGGGCTACCGAAGGATGCAAAGCAGGTCATTGCGGAATATATATGGAATGGATTTGACGCAAAGGCAACGTCTGTATCTATCGATATCAGTAGTAATGAGCTGGGCTATATAGAACGTATCCGTATCTCGGATAATGGTGAGGGCATAACGCCGGACACGCTGGACTATTCTTTTGGAAACTTTTTGGATTCGCTAAAAAAGGGACAGCCTAAACGTACATCGTACACACGGGGTAAAAAGGGTAAGGGGCGCTTTTCTTTTTCGTTATTCGCTACGCGTGCTACCTGGAATACGGTGGTGGCTATGGGCGATGGGTTGATGCAGTATAAACTGGTGATAGACCGTGACGCTAAAGAAACATACGAGAGTACGGAACTGCAACCATCGAATGCGGATCGTACAGGTACTACGGTAGTACTCGAAGGGATATTTGGTCTGAATGCGTTCACCCTTGACGGGCAGGAGTTTTTGGATTTCATGGCGCAAGAGTTTGGATGGTTCTTACATCTGAATAAGGATATGGGCTACAATATAAAGATAAACGGCAAACCTATCTCCTATCAACAGCTGATTCAAGAGACGGATGAGACGTCTTTTACGGTGTATAGCCCGGAGGAAAATTCGTTTGTCTTTAAGGTGAACTATATCCGCTGGAAATATCCCATCGGTGACCGCTACTATTATTATTTTATGAATAACCATAAAATGGAAGTGGCTAAGCTGTTAAGTAGTTTTAACAATAATGCGATTGATTTCCACCATTCGGTGTATGTAGAGTCTGCTTTTTTCAATGGCTTTGAGCAATCGGATATGACATTATCGTCCGAGGGGAATCTATTCAGCGAAAAAGAACAACAGGTCGTTTACCGTAAGCTATTGACTGAACTACGTGATATGCTGGACCGCAAACAGAAGAAGTACGTGCGCGAACAGGCTGTGGATATCAAATTACAGGAACTCGTTAAAAGGGATCTCTTGCCACACTACAGTTCGTCGGGCGTAGATAAACAGCGTAAGGCTACGCTGCTGCAACTGGTCCAGGAACTTTATATTGCTGACCCACGTGCCTTTGTAGGTATAAAGGCGGACTTAATCCGGACGTATCTGGGATTCTTGGACTTGCTGCTACAGACCGACCGCAAAGCAGAAATATTGCCTATCGTAGAGCAGGCTATCCCCCTATCTGACAAAGAACGTGAAAGGATCGGAAGGATATTGGGGTAGATTAAACTCTTAAAAACCGTAACGCGTTAACCAATCTGATCCTAGTCTACGTACTTTGTTGGTCTCGCTATCGCAAAGTACCCATAGTGTACGGGAGTCTACCATGAGCTTATCATTGACATAAAACTCGACCTTTCGGGGCTGTTTGACGCCTTCGGGTGCCTGAGGATAGGTTTTGACTAAGATGGTATCACCCAGAAATACCTGTTTCTTATATTGGATATGATGGTCGTACAGGACCCAATAATCGTTTTGGTATGGTGTTTCAACTTTTAGGATGTCCCAATGTTCCGCTGCGGCCTGTTCTACCCAATTGACAAACTGTACGTTATTAACATGATTGTTGTGATCTAGGTGTTCGGCACTGACTTTAATTTCTATGGTATGTATATACTGCATTTCGCTACTTTAATAATTTGTCTAAAAACTGAAACTAGTACTCCTGAAGGGAACTTTCCCCCGCTTTCCCCTCCTTAAGTTCAAATATTGCAACTCATTTTTACGGGGGATCGGTATTAATTAAGGTTTAAAGTTATTTCTTTTTCTAAAAGTGTCTTTTCAACGGGTGAATAAAAATAAAACTTATCTGGTTTACCTTCTAGTGTGTATACATAAACTGTGTTTTCCTCTAAATCACCATCTTCTGTATCGAGGTGCTTTTGATATTCTTTCTCGAACTTCGAATATTTCATTTTAGGATTGGTTCGAAAAACATCGTACAAATACTTTGGCATATAGACATGCTTGACGGTTGGTGAAACGTTTATAAATTTAATCTCCGATTTTAGTTTTTCGCTATTCAGCACCTCAAAATGAACTTTGTTATCAATGAACTCGATGAGTTTTATTTTTTGATTTTCTACAGTTTCAATGGTTTTCCCGATATCATTTTGTGTGATTTCGGTCGCGCTATATTCCACAGGAAGTTTAAGCTTGACAGATATACTCCCAACACATTGTTTAGGGGCAATATGTTTATGATTATAAAAAGATAGCCTTTCCTTTGTGGGGTTTTCAGTTGGAAAAATATCACAACAGGATTTTACCCAATTCTTTTCGAACACCACTTTTTCCTTTGTTGCTGTATTGGTGATATCAGTTGACAGGACTTCAAAAGTTAATAAGCTCAATAAATTATTTGTATTATCAATCCCTCTTGTTTTTCGATATTCGCTTATTTGACTGTCTGTCAAATCATAGGAAACTGTAATATTAAACCTCTCCTCTCCTAGATCTTCTATCTTTATTGAGTTTGTTATTTGATTAAAAAATCCATTTGGATTGGAGTTTTTTAATATCTCCCAAGGTAACTGTCCATTTTTTACGGTTTCGCCGTGGCTTTTGCTGTCTTTGGTAACTGTTCTTTTGTAGAAAAACGCGTACTGGTGATGAAATTCTCTTTTATAATCAGCATAAGAGTAATTAGCATAATAGTCTTCTTGTTCGTCAATAAGCTGAGGGTATCTGTTATTTTGTGCTTTACACGGAACAACGAATAATAAAACTACAAATAGCCTGAGTAGGTTTTTCATTTTAATATTTTTCTCTTTTTAATTTGCACGGGGCAAGTTGTGACTCTAGTCCCATACCATAAAGGTACGAAAAAGCGAGTTCTATCTGAATAATAGCTGATCGCGATATCAAGACAATTGGAAAATACTCAATTGTCTCCGCGGTGTAGAGAAAAAGTAGTTGTCGCAAATTTTGCGACAACTAACAAAGATAGAATGGTGTATAGAATCGTTTTAAAAAGAAAGTCAAATGAAATTATTGCACTTCTTTTAACCATCTTACGATTCCTTTGTAAATTTTGTCTGCCGTTTGCTTATGAAACTTTTCGTCTAGGATCCTCTGTTCATCCTCTGGATTGCTTAGAAAAGCGATTTCTACCAAACTATTGGGGTATTCTGTAGGCGAGTTTAATAGGAAGTTGAAATTGCCGATCAGACCAAATTCATTCAATTCCAGGTCAAGCATTTCATCCAATATATGTTTCGAAACTGATCTGCTGCCATTGTGATGGTAGTAGGTACTGACGCCCTTCACCTCTGTCTTGGAAGAGGCATTCAAATGCAGACTGATCAGCAAATCTGGTTTTACAGTCCTAAGCTTCAGTACACGATCTGTAGTCGCAATATCAATATCTTCGGTACGTGTCAAATAAACATTTTTCACTCCCTTTTTGTGCAATAATGTTTGTAATTCCTTAGCGAATCTTAAGGTATATGCCTTCTCCTCGGTACCATTGGGACTTACTGCTCCTTTTGAATTGCCACCATGGCCAGCATCAATGGCTATAAAGAGATTTTTGATTCCTTTTTTCGCCGGAGCATGCTTGACCGATATGCGTAAAGCCTTGTTGTCGTAATCTATGGAATAGCCCCAATTCTGCTTTCCTTCGAGATCGATGTGTATACGGTAAACATCGCTTTCCAATTGCTCGCGGTACACATTTTTTACGATACGGGCTTTTTTCAACTGAGTGATCCATGTGGTATTTGATATCACTCCAAATACATCAACGATAATTTTGTTGGGCTCTACAAGCTGAAAACTTCGGTAAGGTAGTCGATCTGGTAAACTTATGGTCAATAGGTCGTAGTTATCTTTTGCTGACAGATGCCAAGAGCCACTCAAAACATCATCAGAAGTAACACTGTCTGACAATTGTGTACTACGGCTTACAAAATGCTTGGGAATATAGGCCTGCCAATTTTGGGACAGCTTAATCTTATATCTATTCTCTACAGAATCGAGCACCACGACACGTACGCCTGTATCTATAAAGGTCATTTTATCGGCTCCCAACCTTACCATCCCATCGCTATACTCGATATAGGGCAAATCGCCCATTGTTCTACCGACCCAAGCTTGTTGAGCATATACTTGTGCTCCACAACTAATAGCAATTGACAGCGCATAAAAAATAGGTAAAAGATAGGTCTTCATAGGTCTTTATATTCAATTGTTTCGTATTTACTAGCTTACTAATATGCGTTAAAGATATGGAAATATTATGTTTTAAGACTTGTTTACGATCTTTTCACCAAGCAAATACATAGCGGCTGTGGAAATATTCAATTCACGTTTTGTACTCCAGTTGGAATTTGTATTTTAGTTGGAAAGTCTGCATTCCTCCTACCCGCTACTGCAAGGTCGTAAAATGTTGTGCAGTATAGGCTGTACAATTTAAAGTGAAAGAAAATCAAATGAAAAAACTAGTACTAATTCTAACCGTTTTATCTTTTTTAACTCCTTGTAAAGGACAAGAAAAAAAAGATAAGAATAACGCCACAAATATTTCAAATCCAAAAGAGTATAAAGTCTTTTATGATAACGGGAAAATACAACAAATCGGTCAATTCGATGAAAACGGAGAACCTGTAGGAAAATGGGAGAAGTATTACGAAAATGGCAATATCGGAAAAAGGCACTATTTTAAAAACGGGAAATTTGACGGGGTCGATGAAGAATATTATGAGAACGGACAGTTAAAAAGAGTCGGGACAAATAAAGACGACTTTGAAGATGGAGAATGGAAAACATACGATGAAAATGGACAATTGAGAGAAGTCTTAGTTTACAAAAAAGGCATAATAAATGGTGAATACAAAGAGTACAGAAATGGGAAGATAGTAACGATAGGAAAGTATGAAAACGGAAAAGAAGTCGGAGAATGGAAGTATTATTATCAAAATCGCCATTTTGAAAAAACATTAAGCTTTAAAAACGGAGAGCTCAGCGGTCCAGCAAAATATTATTACGAAAATGGAAGATTAAGAGAGGAGGGAGATTTTGAAAACTACAATAGAATTGGGGAGTGGAAAATATATGATGAACAAGGCAACTTGACGAAAACTGAAAAATATTGAGTCTTATCCAACAATTTAAAAAGCCTAATAACGATGGATTATAGAATGACTTTAAATATCTCGGGAATATATTTATATTGCTAATACAATGATGTGTGCCGGTGATGACGGAAAGCAGGCTATATCAAAAAAAAAGATTCTATTCCTAAGGAAGCATGAAAGACAAAAACTTAGAGAAATTAACACAGCAAATAATTGATGAGACCAATGGGGGTACATTTGCTAAACTGATACAAAAGCTTTTAAAGAAGTACTCATCCACGGAACGGACGGAAGTCATGCATATATTGACGGAATACGCGAGGAACGGTAAAATTTTACATTGGCGGAATTTTCTGCTTTCAGATATCATAAAGCTCGTAGACGAAAATGAAACGGAGTATATTCCTTTTTTTGAGTGGTGCGTTACTCAGCCTGATCTGACTTATTGGGGAATTGATGGATTGCTAAAAACCAAAGGAGAAAAATCTTTTCGAACATTGATAGAACTTGCAAAAAACGAAAATCTAGAAACGTCGGTCCGGGCAAAAGCAATCAAAAGTCTTTCAATATACAGCAAACAACCTTTTGACCGCGATCTGCCTAAGGATCCAGGATATTGGAAAGCAGAAGATCTAAGAATAGCGGAAGTGGAATCCTGGGAGAAAGAGGGCTGTCAACACGGTGAAGGTTATGATAAACCTAAAACGCACAGCTCGTTGGAAAACCCCAAAACAGCGCTTGAGAAAGCTGCTGCAAAACTCAACAAAAAGCTGGAGGCAAAACGACGTAAAAACCAGGACTTATCAAATCCAGCAAACTGGCTGGTTATTGCGGACCAAGCAGACATGATGAAGATAGCGAAAAGATGGGAGCTGCCTGAAAACTATATGCTGTTTCTTAGAAATTATTCGCCATTGAATGTTTACATCGACAGTAAAAAATACTTCCAAGGTTTGAATATATATGGAGCGTCCGACTTGTTGGAAAAACAGGAAGGGTATTCATTCAACCCGGTAACGAATCAAATCATTGATGAATGGCCGAAGAAATTCGTTGTCATAGCTGATGCGGGAGCCGATCCATACTGCATAGATACTAGTCAAGTTAAAAATAATGACGCCCCTATCTACAAAAGCATCCATGGAGCCGGCGTATGGGAATTTGAGTTGTACGCAGACAATTTCCTGAGTTTTTTGAAAGAAATCGCGGGAGCATAATCCGTTTGAATCAGATTGGCACCATGTTTTTCCTATTTTTGAAAAACATATTACACCAAGAGCTATGGAGCTATTTATATTGAAAATAGAAAAAATACAAGACGGCAGAATGCTTTCATTATTTCCTGTCCTATTGAAAAACGATAGCCGGAACTTTATTGTAGATTGTGGATATGAAGATGACTACTCGAATCTTGAAGCTGAACTTGCTGCACACAAGTTGACTATAAAAGACCTATCGGGAATCATCATTACGCACGACGACATAGACCATTTGGGGAGTCTTAAGTTAATAAAAGACGTGAATCCAGACATACTGGTATACTGCGGTGAACAGGAACGAGATAGCGTAGCTGGAATTGTCAAATCGGAACGTCTTATGCAAGCCGAACAATCTCTGGAAAGTATGCCAGAAGAATACAAAGGATGGGCGCTCAACTTCATCGAACAACTGAAAAATATAAAGCGGGTGGAGGTAAACAGAACACTAGCAGATGGCGACTCTTTTGAAAATACAATAACAATCATTCATACTCCTGGGCATACAAAAGGACACATTTCTTTATTCCATGCGGAATCAAAAACTCTTATAGCTGGCGACGCTATCGTTTATGAAAATGGAGCATTTGACATTGCTAATCCTGCTTTTACATTGGATATCGAAGCTGCATTAAAGTCTGTTAAAAAAATCAGAGCGCTAGCTCCTCTTTCTATTATCTGTTATCATGGAGGAATGGTCAATGTAGATATTGATAATAAGCTGACTGAACTAATCGAAAAATATAGCTAGCGATTCTAGATACAGAAAAATGGCTTGGGAGGAGGCTTTAAAATATTGCCCACTATAAGTTATGCTTTTGAAGAAAATGAACCATCTCTATATACTGTGGCCTTGTTCGACATCTGATTAAGAAACGAATTATTGGGATATCAAAATAATAAAACTACCTTTGTACTGAGATGAGACACTTGGACAACATGTTACCATTCCCTTTCTATGGCACTTATTATTACAAAATAGTATCTGCTCGGAAAGGCTATGTCTGTTTCAAAATGAATAACTAACGTAATATATTTTAATAACATAACCTCAAAGCCCGAGCTTACGCTCGGGCTTTTTTATTTTAAAAAAATGGAAACGATTGAAAAATTGAAAGAAAATGTGGAAATCATTCTTCCAGAAAACGGTCTGGAAGAGAAACTTGCACAAGCTCAAAAAGAGTCCCGAAAACTAATTATTAAACTGGGCTTTGACCCTACGGCTCCTGATTTACATTTGGGTCATGCCGTGGTTTTAAAAAAACTCAAGCAGTTTCAAGACCTAGGACATCAGATTGTGATCTTGGTGGGTAGTTTTACTGCTAGAATTGGGGATCCAACGGGCAAAAATAAAAGCAGAAAGCCTCTGTCGATAGCGGATGTTCAACATAATGCACAGACTTACCTCAATCAGTTGTCAAAAATAATTGATGTTAGTAAAGCTAAAATTGTCTTCAATTCCGATTGGTTGGATAAACTTTCCTTTTCAGATGTGATTCAGGTGTTGTCGAAAGTGACTGTTGCCCAGCTGATGCATCGAAATGATTTTAACAAACGTTTCACTGAAAACACACCTATTGGTATGCACGAATTGGTGTACCCTATCTTACAGGCATACGATTCCGTAAATATCAACGCTGATATTGAAATGGGCGGAACGGACCAACTTTTTAACTGTACAATGGGACGACAGCTGCAAGAAACATTTGAAATGAGCCCTCAGATTGTGCTATGCATGCCGTTATTGAGAGGGCTAGATGGGAAGGAAAAGATGAGTAAATCGCTCAATAACATCATCGGAATCACGGATGAGCCTACTGAAATGTTCGGAAAAACAATGTCTATTCCAGATAGTCTCATTGAAGAATTTTTAGATCTGGCTACTGATTTTCCTATCGGAGATAAAGAGATACTAAGAGAAAGGCTATCCAACGGGGAAAATCCAATGAATATCAAAAAAATCATTGCCAAAAATATCATTACCCAGTACCATAACCAAGAGGAAGCTCAAAAGGCGGAGGATTTCTTTATCAATCAATTTCAGAACAAGAACTTTGAAGAGAAGGTCTATGCGGCTATTGCTATTGCTGAAATTCAATCTGAAAGTAAAACAATGAGTTTGGTAGATCTATGTGTTCAACTGAAAAAAGGCCAAACAAAATCAGCAATCAGGAGATTGATTGAAAGTGGTGCAGTGCAGGTAGATAGCAAAAAGATAACAGAACCTCATATGGATATCGTCTTAAAAAAAGACACCAAAATTAAAATCGGGAAAAGAGATTTTTACAAATTAAAATAATAGTGTGTAGACTTAAAAACAAAAGCCCCGCTCATGCGGGGCTGATCCATGTATTGTATATAAAGAATAAAAAACGAAAACATCATACATCCTTATCCCCAAAAAGCAAATCACTATCTGATAATCTAAATCTAACGCTCCAAAATTCGCTGTGCCGCACTTAAAGTCAATCTATCCTTTGCTAGGCACTTCAACAGGCCACTTTCGTTTTGCAGCAGGATAATTGATTTCATTTCCTTGCCAATCCAAATCTTATTGGGATACGAGAAGGGGTTCAGAAATTGGTTCCAATATTCTTTAATCGGAACGTATATCCCATACCCCGAAATTGACATCTCCAACTTATCAGCGGTCTGTTGCCACAGCCAGTCCACATATTCGGTAAGTAATAAGGTAGAGATATCAAACTCAAATGACTCCCAATGGTCTTTTACTCGAATCTGTGGAATAAAATCCATATCGTTGTTTAGTTCTTCACATTTGGCCCGAAATAAATCTCCGCTTCGGGTATTGATCATAAACTCAATGGTATCCCCTATCTCTTCGAGCAGCAAGAAAAAAGGAAAGTTCTTATCAGGAATACTGCTCACAAATGGTGTGATAGCATCTAACCAGTTGTTGTCCTTTCCATCATATTCTTTCAAATCCAGATCAAAGAGTGTTTGATATATGATCGTCATCTTGGTTTGCAGTTCTGTCTTGGTCATATATTCTTTCAGGTACTAGTCAGGTAATGTTTGTTTTTGAAGCTTCGTAAAGTGCTGAATAAGTATGCAGTGTTTTACTCACGATATCATCTTCATTATCCCAATACTTTAGATCGAGAACATCGCTGATTTCATTCAACTCATCATATGTTAAGAACTTGGGGATATCCCACAGCTCCTTAATCTCTTTATTGTTCTCTAAGCGCATAATAATACTGCACTGCTGCTGTAAGATAGCCAAGCACTCATTGGCCTGAAGCTTGGTCAATGCCCGTACAGCGTGTTCAAAACAAAGAGGTCCCCAATTACAGAAAAACTGTAAAAAGCCCCCGTTGTACATATCGGCTTAGAGTCGCCAAAGTGCAGCTAACTCTTGCTCTTCTTCACTAAGAGCATCCCAATTTCCATCGTTATCGTTTAATTTGTCGACATACTTTATCGTGAAATCAAACCATTCATTATCTAAACTTTTCATATTATCTATTCTCCCTAAAACTTTTAATTCCTCAGTGCTAATACCAGATTCTCAGCATAGGATTTATCCGCATCTAAGTCAAATACCTTAAAAACCTCTTCTTTTATCGCTTTGTTCACTGGATTACGTAAATCGTATTTACTGGCATAATTTTCTGTATCTAGCCAATAGGGATTATTACTATCGTCTCTAATACAGGCTTGCAGATAATCCAGTTCTAAGCCAAACCCTATGCCGTCGTTTGTATAGGGATTTTCCGAATTGCCCTCACCTTCAATGGATAGAAACTTATTATATTGACCAATGGTAGTTTCTTTAAATATAAGTCCATACTGTAAGTAAACGCAATCTCTATCATCGTGATTGATGCTCTGCCCATAAGATATAAGCATATCCAACTCTTCTACCTCTAGTGCCTTGTGCCCGATAATGGTGTTCTGTCCATAAAAAAAGTGATTGTCCATAATGGCTTGAGACGGTAGTGCTTTCTCTCGGACCAACTCTTCTAGATCCACCGTAGGAGTTTGACTTATTTTATGATATACCTTTACGATTAAAGGTTTGCCCATCAGGTTGCTTAAACCGTAGTTTTTACCTTCTCTCCTACCTGTTTGTCTTAAAAGCTTAGATACATCGAGTAATATCCGTCCGAATCCCCATTCTCTACGACCGATTTTGAAGGTAAAAAAATCGCCTTCTTTATACTTGTAATTTTGACGTGGCGCATTTTTGAACTCGGTAATTCCCTCGAGGTCAGCAGCTGTACTCTCTTCTACCCAATTGTACAACCAGTTTCCTAAAAAATCAAGATTCCCATCTCCGAAGCGCTTCTCGAAATAGGTGGTCTGTGTCGTATAATTTGAAAGTGATAGATAGGTGGAACTGAAACTAAAGTACACCCCTATTCCTTTAAAAGATGACATAGCAGAAGAATTCAATTTCTTGGGTTTTCCCTTAGACGTTTTAGG
>JBEBQJ010000093.1:0-17716 GCA_040395455.1 Sphingobacterium yanglingense
GTGCTTTTGAGAGTACGTAAGAAATCTCCTTCTGGTACAGGTTCAAAAAACAGAGAAGCATCTGGCCCCACAATAGGAACACTCACTGTCCTAAGTTTCTTGATCAGTACACATAAGTCTATATCCGTAAGAGCTGGTTCAACAATACCCGCCAAGATATCTTCCCTCAACCACTCTCCGAATTGCATTTGCCGTCTCGGCGGATATTTCCAAGGTACGACATCCTGATAATTGACTACAGTAACTTCCAATGCGCGTGTACTAGACTCGGCACCTGGCATTGCGGAGTAAGCTAAAAGCGCCTGCATAAGTTCAAAACGTACCTCATCGGCCATCGGTCTGTCTATAGTCACAAACAGATCAATATCACTATACGGCTTCAAACCTCCCTCTACAGCCGATCCATACAAATGAATAGCCATTAAGGAATCTTCAAGATAACTCTTGATTAACGCACACGCTTTGACAAGCTGTTCACTATCAAACAAACTCATATTTAAATCACTAAGCTGCCGGTATAAAAGCATTAATAAGAAATAAGTTCATTTAAAAATGATAGGGATATATCATCTGTTGGCTAATATAATGATTAAAACTCTGATTCTACACCGATAGGATACAGATCTGCGCAATTGTATGGTGTGTAAAGGCGAATTTATGTAGGTTTGATAAAGAATAACTTGCCATTTGCCAAGTTTTCCTATTCCTGACTTCGTTAAATTTGCTTCTAAAGAACTTATTCATAAACAATAAAGGATATGGCAAATATAGAACTAGTGAATTACATAAAGGCACCTATTTCAACCGTATATCAGACACTCACGACCGGGGAAGGACTAGCTCAAATATGGACTAAAAAATTGAATGTCAAACCACAGGTAGGCTTTATAAATGAATTCGACTTTAATGAACCTGAGCTCACTAAAATGAAAGTTTTGGAACTGGAGGAGAATAAGAAAATCGTATGGGAATGTATAGAGTCAGACAAAGAATGGGTAGGAACGACGATTTATTTCGAGCTATCAGAGCGGAATAACAAAGTCGCAGTGCTATTAACACATGCTGACTGGCGAGCAATCACTGAATACTATAAATGGTGCAATTACAATTGGGCTATGTTTCTCCAACGACTAGGAAACTACTGCGAACACAGTTCGATCAACCAATAACTTCGTCATGGATAAAAACTTCTCCAATTAATTCTTCATCGGAATTATTGGCCAAAGCATCATCTATCAGTAAAAAGTGTTTTCCCACCAATGGCCCGGATATTTTAGCGATTTCCTCTGTGTTTAATTCAAAAAAACGAGTGACATCCACATAGTCTGGAATCCATGTGGGATTGACATCAGAAAGATAAGATGTGGAACGAAGAATATTGTACCCTCTATCTTTCAGTGCCACTAATACACTAAAATTCAACTTCATAAAACCCATCATACGCTTTCAATTATTATAATGCACACAGGATTTAAACTCCTTTACGCTCTGAATTATAGCCGAGAATATCTCCGCTGTTTATACCCGAAATCATTTTTTCAAAGTAGAACAGCGCAACAGTAAAAATGTTCAAAGATTGAATATTTATCTCTTATTGAAGCAGGTAATTAGGTGTGCGACAGGACGTAAACGAGCAGTGCTCCCTGAGAAGAGGGAGCACTGGGTACCATTAATGTACTAAATTCTTTAGGTAGCTAAGTACTGTTAAATACTACGGTCTACCAAATTGTTATTAAAATGAACCTTACCACCTGTAAGTAACGGCATTTATATTCATCCCTGCACCTACCGAAGCAAACATAATCAAGTCTCCATTATTCAAAACGTGGCTACCAATCTCTTTGTTCAATACCTGATGTAGTAGCGTAGGCACCGTAGCTACTGAACTATTGCCCATATGAGAGATATTCATTGGCATGATATTCTCTGGAAGCTCCGTCATGCCATACAATTCGAAAAACCTCTTCACGATGGCTTCGTCCATTTTATCATTTGCTTGATGAAGAAAAATCATTTTGAGGTCCTCGATATTCTCACCACTACGGTCAAAACACTCTTTCATAGCCTGAGGCACATACTTGAGCGCATACTCATATACCTTGCGGCCTTTCATTTTAATAAAACGAGCTTCCTCGACCTTTCCGCTATTCTCTCCTGCAGAGCTTATATAATCCAGCTCAAAGGCAGTATCTGACCTCACCGCTGTATTTATAACTCCAGAAGCATGGTTATCGACAGCTTGAATAATACATGCTCCTGCTCCATCAGAAAAAATCATACTATCTCGATCAGAAGAATCCAATACTCTGGAAAGTGTCTCGGCACCGATAACTAAACAAACACGCACATCGCCACAACGGATTGCCATATCCGCCTGGATAAGCCCCTGCACCCATCCTGGGCACCCAAATATGATATCATAAGGTATACAAGAAGTATTTTGAATCCCTAATTTATTTTTAATTCGTGACGCTACGGAAGGAACCATATCCCTGGGGGCTCCAACGTATTTCATTTCACCATAGTTGTGCGCTACAATAATCAAATCAATCACCTCACGATCTACCCCCGATCTAGCAATAGCTTCTTCTGCGGCTAACGCGCCCATATCCGATGCTGCAATACCGGTGGGGGCATAACGGCGCTGCTCAATACCAGTAATAGCTTTAAACTTACGTATTATGGTATCAGTAGATTGATCTATCTTAACATGATCGTCTGTAAAAAAGTCTTTGTTTAAAAAATGTTGGTTGTCAACTATTTCTGTCGGAATATATGCACCCGTAGCAATTATCTTTGATCGAATCATTTCTATAATCATTTATCCTTTGAAAACAACTCTTCTCAAAGCCTTTAAAAATTCCAAATTAATAATAAATAACAGCATTCGTTTGCAATAATACAAAAAAAAGAGAACCATACAATAGAAAAAGCCGTTCCTAGATAGAACGGCTTTAACAATATATGCAAGAAAAATATTTAAATCAACTTAACATTTACTGCGTTGGGACCTTTTTTCCCATCTTGGATGTCAAAAGATACGTGATCATTTTCGCGTATATTTTGTGTGAGGCCTGATACGTGCACAAATACCTCATTTCCTCCGTCATTTGGAGTAATAAATCCGAAACCTTTTGTTTCGTTAAAAAATTTTACAATGCCTTCGTTCATGGCGACTAAAAAAAAATAAAAAAAATAATTAATTATGTAAATATAGAATAAAAAACTGAACCTTGCTCAAAATAAATCATCAGCGTCTTAGAATCTACAATATCAAACCTACTAACAGGTAATCCTAAACGCCTCAAATCAGGCCAAAATAAAAACGATTCCTTCCAATTCTTCTTCTTTCATACTTTCCAGAGCCTCCTCAATATGCAGTAACGTGGGTTGGCTCAATGCAGGGCCATAACCAAGATTATTCAACTCTCTCAGGTATCCCCTTACATTGTCGATCCGCTCTGGAAACCAGTAGATCACGGAATCAATCAATTCATTGTTGGAGGTTAAAATATTATATCCCCGTTCCTTTAAATATATCAATACGTTGCGCGTTATTTTTTCAAATTTTACCATATGCTATCAGTAGAACACACTGAGAATAAAAACGTTTAGTTTAATTGGAATGTTATACTGGATACAATAATTTTGTACTTTTATCCAATCGGAACAGTTACGAACAGTAATCTCTCTTTTATTTAGCTTAATGACGATGAAAATAACTCTTACTATACCTATTAAAAGTATCCTTTTGGGCATGCTACTCACGGTCACTTACCAAGTCTCCTGCTTCGCTCAGGAAAGGGGCAATCCCGACATTACAGCAGCTACACTATCATCGATTCTCGAAAAAAACAGAAACTATTATAAGCAAGGGAAGGTAGCAGATTACATTCCTGAATTAAGTAAAGTAAACCCCGCATCGTTGGCTTTTTCTATTGTCGACAAAAATGGAAAATTAATCAGTGTAGGTGATACGAAGCAAAAGTTTACTATACAAAGTGTTTCTAAAATCATAGCACTTATGCTGGCTGTAATGGAAAATGGAGAATCGGCGGTCTTTGGGAAAATTGGATATTATGGGACGGACAAACCATTCAATCACTTTGCCAACTTGGAAACAATGGGCAAACCACTCAATCCTATGATGAACGCAGGGGCAATCCTTTCGACGAGCATGATTTCGGGTGAAGGAGAAGAACCTTTCGTCAAGATAAGGGATATGATCCGCTATATCACAAATAATCCTTCTATAACCTATAGTGAAGCAGTGTACCAATCTGAAAAAGAGACCGGAAATCGCAATCGCGGAATGTTCTACCTACTGAAAAACAGTGGTGCGATCACAGGTAGTGAGGAACAATTGAACAATTATTTCCGCCAATGCTCCATAGAGATTACCGTCGAGGACTTGGCAAAAATAGGTTATTTTTTTGCGAATGAATGTACTCGCTATGATGGGGACCAAAAATACAAGAACAATTCTCTAGCAAAGCTCGTACTATCACAAATGTTGGTGGCGGGTATGTATGAATTCAGCGGTGAGTATGCACGTACGGTTGGACTACCGAGTAAGTCCGGTGTCGGAGGGGGCATAGTGGTCAGCGTACCAAAAAATATGGGAATCGGGGTTTTCAGTCCTGCGTTGGACGACCATGGAAATTCATTAGCTGGCTATCACATGGTATTGGATTTAACTACGCAATACAATTTGAGTATATTTTAAACGAATAATGCCCTTGCAAAATCAAGGGCACTTGTTTTCAATTCTATTTTTCTATTAATCCATTTGGATTTTCAACGATTGGCTTATTTTCATTTCCAAAACAGAAACCTTTTCTACCAAATAAGCCTTTTCCTCCCTTAGCAATCGGTTTGTTTCTTCCAGTTCTTGTATTTTTTGATATATCCCAGCAACGAGAAGACCTTCATCTCTAATTTTTCTTTTCTCTAGAATGTTGTCTGTTATACGCATATTTCCTTCTACCTTGGGACGATATTCTTTAATCCAATTGATAACACTAATTTCATTGCGAATATTGTATTTACGCATCGCTTCTTCCAAAAAAAGTTCACCAGAAAGAATAGCATTAACAATTTCTAACTTAATCTCTTTGCGTACCCTATTTCTTTTCTTTAAATTGTTCACTTCCATCTGTTTTGTTTTTAACACCAATAGCCGTAAAAATATATCAGCAAATTAAACAGAAGTAATCGACACTTCAGCACAGGACAAAATGTCTCAAATTCGTAGATTAAAGATATAAGCCTATAAAGCACCAAATGGTTCTTTGAGACGGGCAGATTTTCTCCAAAAGGGAAATGTTTCTTCGCTAGATTCGGGCTGCCCGCTAAGATTTATCGTCTTGCTCCCGCTTTAGAAGATGCACATAGGCAGACGGAGGCATTCCGGTCACCTCCTTGAATGCTGTTGAAAACTTACTAAGGGAGGTGAAACCGCATACATCGGCTAAATAAGACAATTTAAAACCAAGTAAATCAGGGGAATGTTGCAACTGATAAAGTATGTACTCTATACGCTTAGTCTGTACATAGCTGTAAAAATCCTTCTCCTTATGAGTTTGGATTACGTAGGTTACGTAGCGAGGATTCGTCCCCATTTTACTAGCCAACTGATTGAGTGTGATACCTTTTTCTAAATAGAAATTCTCCTTTTCTAATTTATCCAAATGTTCGCATAATCTCAGCTCCGTATCTTTTGAAATTGCTACATCTTTTGGTTTAACAATAATGCTCGAATCAACTTTATCCAACATCATTGTGATATCAGACGTCTGTGACGCCACCATCTTTTTTACTGAATCTTTCAACTTGTTATCAACGTTGATTGATAGCTCAGCAACGTCTACCTCCTTGGGCGTCTTGCACCGCAACTTATAGATATTTTTACGTCTGCAAACGTAGAGCATTCCAAATGTTGAGGCTGCCAAAACGAATAGAATACCGCCAACAGCATAAATATATTTCGTTCTATAGGCCTGTTTTGTTGAATGCAACTTCATAATCAGCTCATCCGACAATTGTTTGGCAACCTTATCTCTTGTCGCTTTGATTTCGGCATACTTGGCTCTATTTTCTGCTGAACGGCGTAAATCCCCAGACTTGTCATAAAACTTAGCCCAAGTACTGTAAGTCAGCATTTTCAATTCTTCTACCCCACCCGAATTAAGATAAGGCTCTACCTTTAACAAATATGCCTCAGCCTCTTTTGATTTGTTCTGTGCCAAAGCGACCTCAGCCTGCATCCTATAGATATAGGGTATTAAATTACTTTCAGTAGTTCCAATTTTGGTTAAAGCCCTATCTAGGAAAACACTTGCCTCACTCCAATTACCCAGATGAAACTCACACACACCCATCAATTGATCATTAGTCGCTTTTACCAGAAGAGCCCCCTTATCCTCATTATCACTGATATCAATTGTGGTTGCTGCTTGTTTAGCATATTGTCTAGCCTCCTCGAAGTCCCCCTCTTCTATCTGATGAAACACACGTTCATGCGCGATATTGATACGGGTCAAAGACTGCATAGTCTTATCCTCTTGCCTTTCGTTTGCATTCTCAGCCCTTTCGAGATAGGTCTGCGAAACCCCGAGTAATCCTATCTGTCGAAAAGCAGTTGCTAAAAAACCGGCAGTATTGCTTTGCCAAGAAAAATTCATGGCCACATTTGCAATAGTATCGGCCTGCATTCCGCTATAAATACACGCCTGCATATCACCTTGGTTTTCGAATATCTTTGCCAATAGCATATGCGCTTTTATTTTTTGTTCGTCCGTATTGGCTATATTTCGGAGCGAATCTGCCACCCGATGTGCAGCATGTATATCTGTCGCAACCAGAGATACGATAACCTCAACATATCGGTCATTAAACGAGTCCTTGCCCATCGTATTCTGTGCATCTAAAGATGATATAGATACGAACATCGCTAAAAGAAAACACCAAATAAATTTCATAAGTTATTCACAAATACCTTTTTCCAATCAATGGGGTAAAATGAAATAGAAGTGATGAACAGTATTACAAAAAATCACCAAAATAATACGCTTAGGCTTAGCAATAGCCCTATTAACAAAGCTATTAAAACAACAGGCGTCATGGTCCAGTATTTGCTTTCACCTTGTTCCGTAGGACTGTTCATGGCATGACAGGTATTGAAGTCTTGGAATGCGCGAAGATTGTTGGAATCTACGATTACTCCAATAGCTTTTTCCAATTCCCTATGAAGATGCAAGAGTGCCAGCTGAGAAGATAAATACGCCACCTCATCATCTGTGCCGTTCTTAAGCTGTAAAAACTCTTCGAGAGCCTTGTCTAAATCATCGGAGAATGCTAATGCCCTATCGGGACAATGTTTCTGGATTGAACACTTTAGCCTACTTTCCAATTCATTAAGAGTAGACAGTATTTCTTTTGGATTATAAGATACTGAATTCATACGTAGATATTTAGCTCCATTCGCTGGCGAAAATGTTGCAAACTGTGCTAAATATCCGTAATTCTATTCATTAAAAAAATTATTTAAACCACTATTCCTTTTATCTTTTTAATATTCAATAGGATAAAAGATGCCTCTAAAGACTTATTTACTGTCATGTATACTCTTGGCAAAGTCTTCGTCCATATAATAACCTTTATTGTTAGCATCACCATCCACCAATTCCTTAAAACCTCCTTCAGCACTGATTTCATCCGAATAGAGTTCTTCATAATCCTTCGTATACAATGCATTAGGAACAACATTGATATCAAAGACCAACTCTTTGTACAATGCTTCTTCAAAATTCCCATAGAGTGTAATATAGTGCTTGACATAGCCTATATTCTTGGCACTGTTATAACTCAACGTAAGTATTCGCTCTTTGCCAGGAGGCACAGTAAAAGCTCCCGTCCCCTCGTCTACTTTCAAACATCCACAGGAGGTAATGATATCTGTAATCATCAAAGGGTTTTTGCCCACATTTTTCAACTTGAAGGAAAGGTCTTTCTGCTGTCCTGCCAAAATAGGATAATAATGACGATCATTGTCCTCGACCTCCATATTCGTCTTCCGCTTAGATAGATCAACACAGGAGGTGAACAGAGATATTACTCCAACAATAAAGCAATAATTAATATAAGTGTATTTCATCACAGGCAATTACCGCGTTTTTCAACGCTTTGTTTTTATAGATTTTTATTTCGAATTCGTTATATTTTGATAGATCTACATCTTTTTTCAATACCGCTAAATTACCTTCTACTGCCAAGTCTTCAGATGCAAATTGTAAAACCCGGTTTCCTTCAGACCATATCTCTACCCGCACAGGTACATGCATGCGATGTTTTGTATTCAATAGAAAATTCATCTTCAAGTGCATCGCTCCCTTTTTACCCGTTGCTACCTGTCCTTTGACTACGACATCTTCTCCTGCTAAAAACCACCCTTGGTTGAAATCTGACGCGAAACCAGCTTTGTTATCACACAACAGTGCGCCTTCTTTGAGCTCTTCTCCAGACTCTAGTCCCAAAGCTTTTATTACGACAAATTTGTTAATAGCTACTCTCCTTGCTTTAATCTTATTCCACTCCTCTAGGTAAGTAGACAAATCCCCCTTTTCCTCTTTATAGTTTATTACACCTTCTTTCATTGCCTGAATGAGTCGCCCAAGTGTCGCATCGCTACGGTTAGATAGGACAACCTCTCCATCCCGTACCGTAAAGAAACCATTTGCTATACTACCATTATGATAATCTAACTGCAGACGTGTATAACTCAAGGCATCTATCAGCAATTTGACGCGCTGCTTTTCTCCATCTTTCAATTTGTGCTCTAATCCTTCTAACTGACTGTATAAGGTTTTAAAACGCTCTGTATCTATATAGCTTTCCATAGCCTCTCGAAAGGAGGTATATATGTGGATATCCTGGTTTCTACTATACATACGATTTTCCATATCCATAACATATTGGGTCAAAACACCTCCAGAAATGGGATAGAAACGTTCATAATACTTTTTCACAAGTTCGGAGACAGAAAGCGTAGGGTCTATCATTAGAGCACTCAAGACATAAGTTTTGACGTCGTCAAATGGAGCATAGTCATATCCACTCCCATTTAGAAAAACGCCGTTCACTCCTAGCTGCCTGAAATATGTCAGCTGCTCCTGAACCCTAGACAACACAGGAAAGGGACTGATATAATCATCAAAATTTGATATGTAATCCCATAAATAAATATGTTTTGTCTGTTTTTTCCAAGCCTCTAACAATTGGTTAAACTCACGAACAGACCCTAAATCAGTGTCCAATCTAGGTGACTTTGGTAAATCTATTGTGCTCACAAGTACCCCGGCACGATCTCCCAACCTCACTTCTGGGGCTTCTCTTGTCGTTCGATAAGCTGTGGTGTAAAAATAGTCTTGAGGAAACTCTTTTGTCAATCGATTTAAAAGTGCTATGACAGCTCCGGTAGCTCGCTCTGGGGTATTCCCATGCTTTCGACAGGATGCACAATTGCAGACCTTATCGTTATCATTAGGGGCTATCATAAACCATCTAGCCCCGCGATTATTCCTTCCATATTCCTCCAATACAAAAGCCTTGATAGCTCGAAAAGTATCTTCTGAGGAAAAACAATACTGTTCGGGATCGCGCTTGCCTGCTACGAGTGCTTGGGAATTTTCGTCCGGACCATCCGTAAATACCTTCTTAAGATTATGTCCCCATAGCCCCCAATCTCGATCCACATTATGAGTCAATAGTATGCCAGATATATCCTGATCCATATTAGGACGTAGATGTGGGTCTCTATAAGTCAATGCAAAATCCCGCTTGGATGTCACAAAATCTAAATAATAAGGTGGGATATCTGCTACATCTAGATTATGATAATCAGCTAATTTATCAATCAACATATAGGCCAGCCAACGCAATGTAGAGCGGTTTTTCCCAAATAGGGATAATTGTCCGCCTTCATTCTTTATCTCGTAATCGCTGGATAAATCTGTCACAACTTCGACATAAAGTATAGCACCTGTAAATCCGTCACTAGCGACATCAGACCGCGTAATTTGAAATTGACCTTTGTCCCTATTTCGCTTGTCCAGATGCCTATATAAGTAGTCGGCCGCCTCGACACTTTCCTTATCTCCATTGGAAATAATCAGGATCCGCTGCGCTGAAAAATCGAAAGACTGTCCATGGCAACTGACAGACATAAGCGAAATAACGCCCCATAGCCATACTATACATTTAAAACGAGACATTGAACTGAAAGTATAGGTTATATAAATTTCTATAATTTGCAGTAACCACAGATTTATCGGTTTGGAAATTATACCATGTCCCCATCACACTAGCCCCAATATTCTTAGTTATCGAACGCCCTATACCTGCACCAACCATCGCATTAAATACATTAAAACTATTATAGAACTGCGTATTCAACAAATCAATATCAGGCGAATTTCCTATACTACCTACTGCAAGCAAGTAGTTCTTTGGATTATTCATAAAATATTGGGCCTTCCCTGCTAGACTATAGAGATACACGCCTTCCCCTTTATTGTGTAAATAGAAGTTGCTCATTTTTGCAGACAGCTTAAAGTCTTCGATAACTTTTGTAGCACCAAGATTGAGATTGAATAAATTCTGTCCTGTAAATAATCTTCTGTACCCAATACCTCCTTCGGCTTCCCATGTTGGCCTAAACTCGTATAGTACGGCGGCATTTATAGCGAGTTTGGCAAAGAATTTATTTGCTAATGCAATATCGGCCCTAGTAGATAATGTAGCTGTCCAAGGCGTAGCCCATTCTATCTGGCCTTGTATTCCTTTTCCGTCTTCCCTACCTGCATAGTTCAATCTACCCGTATATGAGGTACCATTACGCAGTAAGCGGCTATATTCTACGGTCGAAATCGATGTTATAGCATAATCATCTCCATATCGAGCACGTACATGAGAAACACCTACATTGTTACTAAATGACTTTTGGCCCAGGTAGTCGAGATGGCTCTTAAAGTCAGCTAATTCCAAAAGCGATGGTTCATAGAAGTGTTGATAACGATACGCAGAATCATATTTCTTAAGCCCTTCATAAGCCAGCCCTTTCATGTATTTCAATGTCCTATTATCATCTTTATAGTACAATGCAGTGTCGATTATACTCAATGCTTGAGCGTGTTCTTTTTGCTTTAGCAGCTGTCCTGCATATTCTTCTGTTGTATGACCAAACGTATTGAGCAATGGCTCATGATAGGGGTTCAATTGTACCTGTCTGTGTAATAATGCCCAAGAGTCTGCTCGCTTTTCGGGCGTATGATTCATCGCTTCAGCCAATTTTATTTTTAGTGAAACATCATCACCGTAACGATCTTCGGCAATTTGTGCATAACGTAACATAGCTTCCTTATCCTTGAGTTGATAACAGATATTGATCATATAAAGCAATGCTTCTTGATTTTTATCATCTACAGTCAGCCAACGATCACATACCTGTCTTGCCTCCGATAGCTGATAACGTTCCTTCAAACTCTTGACCCAAGGTTGTACCATTTCATTGTAACCACTCATCAGACGTCCCCTATCTTGTGGTGCTGCGGCACCTAGAACCTGCTCATAGATGCTGAGGGCATACTCGAATCTTCCTTCTTTGTAATACAAATCGGACTTTTTAAGCAACAGATTTATATCTCCCGGCCTATCCAACAACATATCATCTAGTGCCATTATCGCTTCTTGATAACGACCATCACTTACATACGCGTTATAGATCCCCATTTGAGCAATAGCTACAGACTCCTCGTCTCCATATTGGATTATATCTTTCCAGTCATTGATAGCCATTGCTATTTTACCGTCTTGCATATTAGCCTTAGCCTGCCGAAGTGTAACGGCAACATAAGAATCTCGGAGCTCTGCATCTGCTGGGTATTTAATAAAGTATTCTTTGGTAAGTCCAGCTACTTTGGTTTCATTCCCCATCCTTTTGTACGCCATCAACTCTTTCATATCGAGCTCTTTATTCGCCCCTCCGCTCCCTCTATGTTTATTTAATGCTGCAATAGCCTCTTCATATTGTTCTTTAGCAATACGATCGTTAAACACATAGTCAAACGCTTCTTTATTCCCAGGAGAACCATCGAATATCTTGCCATATAAACTCGCGGGATCATTGTTCTTAGCATTACGGGCTGCTTCCAACAAAAAGTAATTATATTGAGAACGTAAGCTCCCGCCCCCTCTTTTCATTTGATACTCTAGAAAAGATAATATCTCAGGGTATCGCTGCTGATGCTCCAGAATTGCAATTTTCTTCTGTACAAAGCTTCCATTACCTGGAAATTCATTCAAGGCACGTTCTGTATACACTAATGCATTATTGTAATCTCCAGCTTTGATATAATTATCGATTACTGAAAAATAGCTATCCTGTTGCCGAGGCTGTTCATCAACTCGTTTTTTTGACAATTCTATTGTCTCGTCGATACGCCCTGCTTTGGCAACTGCTAGCGCACGTTGCTCCTGCACATAAGCGTGATCCCCTTTCAATTCGCTATCTTCTGGATAAATCTGAGAGATGCGTTTTAACAATCGATCTGCCTCAACTTGATTACCCATCGTCCGGTAGAGTTCAATCTTCTTTCGCCAGAGCCCCTTCCAATAAGGATTGACCTCCAATAGTTCATTGATATAGCAGATTGCGCTGGAATAGCGTTGCGTCTCGGTCTCTACAGTCACTAGCATATGTTTAGATTCAACATTTGCGGGTGCATATTCAAGCGATTTCACCAGTTCATACCTCGCTTTATCATACTGTTGTCTATGGGTATAATACTTACCCACCAACATCCGCATATCGGAGTCCTTAGGATTCCTTTTCAGATGATCTTCAGCTTTATTCTTTCCTTCTTCCCATTTACCTTGCTTATAGAGATCATTGATTTCCTTAGCATCATCATTACGTTCGACTGTTGTTCCTGCTCGCTGTGCATATATGGGATGATAGCAATATAGTGTTCCACAAAAGACTAGCAGTATCTTGGCGTATTTAAATTTCTTAAGCATTATTATGTACTGTATTAGCATTTTTAGGTTGAGAGAATCCTTGTCTAGTCATCTGACCCCATTTGAAATTCTTACGTGTTAAATATTGTACGTATCCTCTTAAGGTAAAGATTACTACAAGAGGATGGTATAAAATAGCCTCAAAGGCAGAAAAGAGAACTAACTTGAGGTACTCCCAGAAATTCTTATAAAGTTTGCCCAAGACCAAATCATAGGACACCGTGATAATCGAAACAGAGAGTCCTATCAAATAGGCATACGCTATCATCATCCAGAATGTATCAAAATTCACTTGATTCGTGAGCAGGAGGAACAAAAGGAAAAGAAATCCTGTAAACTCAATTATCGGAGCCAAAAACTCGAAGAAGACGATATAGGGCATGACAAGAAAACCCAACCTTCCATAATCCCTATTAAGGAAAAACTTACGATGATCTATGATAAATTGTAGCATTCCACGCCCCCATCGTGTACGTTGGCGATTCAAGACCTTAATATTTGGGGGGCCTTCTGTCCAACATAAACTGTAAGGACATTGTACTATACGATAAGCTTTTTTATTCTCTCGCATATAAGCTACCATACGTACTGTCATATCCATATCTTCGGCATGCGAAGCTGAGTCGAAACCTCCGGCAGCAACAACCACATTTCGGTCGAATAATCCAAATCCTCCGGATACATTGGGAATTGCATTTACCATTGACCAGCCCATTTTAGCGACGAGATAAGAACGCAGATACTCCGTTTCCTGAAAAAGAGGGATTAAACGATTAGGTGGTTTTACACGGGTAATACGCCCTTTCTCCACCGTACAGCTATTTACCATACGCATGGTGGCACCTACAGCTATTACATGTTTATCTGAGTCGAGAACTGGAAGAATAATTTTCGTCAGCGTATCTTCAGCTAGAATACAGTCGACATCTGTATTGATAAAGTAATCATATTGTGCAATATTCACTCCTGCATTCATCGCATCCGCCTTCGTACCTCCATTCTCTTTATCCACGACTTTCAACTTGTCATAAGCAGGATTGCGAGAACGGAAAATTCGACGCACTGGTTTACAGTATACCTTGTATGAATAATAATAGGGCACCTCTTCAAGTTCAAACTCCTCTATCAATATATCTAATGTCTTATCCTTACTTCCATCATTTACGATAATTACTTCAAACGTTGGATAATCCAGGCTCAATAAGGAATTTACGCTATCGTAAATAATAACCTCCTCGTTAAAAGCCGGAGCAACTATAGATATGCCTGGTGCTTCTTCTGGAAAATCTTTAAGGTAATTTTCTTCACGTACGGTATACCTATATTTGTATCTTAAGGTATTGTAATAGCTCATAATCATCAGCCCTAGATAAAAAAGGGCGAGAGCAGTGGCATAAAAATAAATCAGGTATGTAAAAAAATAAGTCATGTATGTGCAGATTAGTTAGACTGGTAAGATTGCTTGTTCGGAAAAGACCTGACTCAAAAGTATATTCTCATTTTCGTTAGCTTGAACATGCGCTTCTTGTCGCAAGTTTTGCAGTTCTTCATCGCCCTGCTTTCCATGGTTTTTAATTGCTCGTGCAATAATCAGTTTCGAGTTGATATCTTCTGTAGAACGATAGGCTTCCACTAAAAAACTCAGGTTTTCCATTCCCTCCAAGCGTCCCATTGTGGTTATAATGGATTCTCTTACGATGTTAGACTCCAATGTAAACCTCTCTATCAAAGCAGGAGCACACTCTTGATACCCCAGCTCACCCAGGGTTAAAATAATCTGTCCTCTTACATCTCTATTTTCTTGTTTATCCAGCATCCGCATTAATGTTGGAGCGGTTTCATACTGTTTAAAAAAGCCCACTTCTCGCAAGATGAAAATGATATAATTGGGGTTTTTCGAGTTGTTTATCCAACGTAATAAATTGGGAAGCTTGCCTTCTTTGGAACGTTTAACGAGGGTAGAATGTAGACGTAGCTTATCCAACTGTGTAAAGGCTTCATCAAAGTTCTCTTCCATAAAGCGAAATGGATGATAACTATCCTGGCTTGTATGTAAATCCCGGGCCGTCTTCCTGAGGTGTATATTTTTATGAAAAGTGGATTTGGAAAGAATACCACTGTTGACTCCATTATCCATCGCACCGACAACTTGTAATGCTTCTTTACGTCTATCTGGACTAGATGTACGAATACGCTTTTCCCAGAAGCCCATTAGCCGTAATGCCTCAAGACAATTTTTATAATTAAGCTCATTCAATTCATTTTGCTTGTAAACTGAGTTCTTTACACTCAACACTAAATCAGTCAACACATCAGTTTTCCATTTTTTTGTTTTATTGACATCATATTCCAATAATTCCTGAATTTCCTCGACATCATAGTTCACCTTGTTTTTCATTACAAATGTCAACTTTTCCTCAAAATGGTCTTTTGTGTCTTTTCTTCTTTTGTCTCTACGATTAATCTTATAACCGATATACAACAGCCGAAGTACACCAAATAAGGTGATAGCCGAAAGTACCATCACCATCACCACCGTAGCACGGATGATTAATGGATATCCATTGTATAATGAACTCAAGTAGCTCAAATAATACAGGTAGTAATCGTAATACATAAGGTCTTCTTTTTAGCGTTTTTAATACTCTATTCTGATTTCTTTATAAAAAATGCACTTTCGTGCAGGTCTCATTTCATTTTATCCATAAAGAAAGGCAAAGGTTGCAATTGCCTAAAACAATAGCGTCTCAAAAGAAAATATCAGAAGTGGACAGCGTGTCCAACTAAGCGAAATGAATAAATAAGACAAGAAAACAAAATATTAACAAACTGAAACAAAGACAATTAAAACAAACAATGCGCTCTCACAAAAACAAAGAATAAAAACATTGTTTTCGTTAAAAAGAAAACATTTCTTTTACAAACAAACAATCAAACAAGACAAAATGAGATGTATAAAAGAAGACATTAACACTTGTAGACGGAATGCTACACGACTATCGCCTTGGGATTTGTGGAGTACAACGATCTTACCATGACACAAGACCTGTTGCCTAAATTGAAAGAGTAATAACTAGAAAGATAAAAGCGCACTAAAATAGGTACAGCGTAAGCAACGGATAGCACACAATACACGACCATGCCAACAGGTGCCTCCTCTGATAATCCACTGATTTCTATGCAGTGGTCTTAAAACAGAAAACGCCTAAGAAACGTGCTGCAAACTTGTCCAATAAATCGACAAAAAAATCAGCCTATGGGAGCAGCATAATCTAAGCGGTATTGATGGGGAGAACAACCAAACTCTGCTTGAAAGTTTCGGTAAAAAGAGGCCCTAGAACTAAATCCACAAATCATTGAAAGATCGTCAATCGTATATAGCAATTCTTGGTTCTTAAGCTGCCTAATCGCATAATTTAACCGCAATTGATTAACGAATGCATTGAACCCCTTGCCAAACTCTTGTTTTAAAAAAGGTGCAATATGCTGTACTGGTATTTCCAATTGACTACTGAATTTTTCCTTATTGAGATCGCTATCCAAATAGGCCAATGTTTGGATAAATAGCTCAACCCTACTTCGATAAGATGCTTCCTGTTCTCTTGTTAGAGACAAGGATACTATTGGGCTCTTTTTTCTATTTTTTTCGAAGACATCCTCTCCCCTTTGCTCTTTACCTACAAAATCTGCAGAGCAAAATTTCAACTTCTTATGGGTAGAGAATATAAAAGATGCCCCTAACAAAAATAAGCTGTGGGTCAAGAGGGAGAAAATTCGATGTAAGTATATATTCCCTGTCTCCTCTATCATATTGACCAACAGTGACGATAGGCAAATAAATAATATCAAAAAAGACAAATACCAAATGACTTTCTGGGTTTTATTTTCTTTACATTGTCGAGCGAGTATGGTCGACATACTAGGCCTTAAATACAGTAGGTAACCACCTAGATGTAACAGAGTAAGGAATTGGATACTCATCGTATAGTCAAAGCTATAGCGATAATGCAAAGAGGAATCTAGTATAAGAATTAGATAAACAATCAGTGCGGCAACAAAGGGTACTAAATGCAATATAAATGTTTTTCCTTTAGCAGGATATTGGGGCAAACCATATAGCAAAATTACTAATCCGGGTCCATATAAAAGACCTAAAGGGAATGACAATACTAAATGTAACCAAGGTATTGTCAACACCTGTGACATATACCCAAGCATTAGGAAAAGTACAGCAAGCAGAAGCATCAACAAAAAGTAACGATGAAACACAACCTTCTCTTTTCCCAGATTCAGGAAAATAAAAAAAGCAGTTAAAATAAACACCGTAAATGTTAGAATTGTTGATAAAATATGCATTTCAATAGCGTCTCTACGTAATCTGACTTTTAGAACTACCTATTTCCAAGAAAATAAACCATCACTTCCTGTTTTTAACTATATAGGTACTCCATAAGTCACATTGTAAATATCAAAAATAATTGAAATATTGATTTTAGCACTCTAAATGCTTACACGAAGTTATATATGTAGCCCAATGGCTACACATATAAAGTAAAGTCACTCCGAATAGCCCTCATACTCTGAATGAAGAAAAGAGAGACGATAATAAATCACGAAGTAAAAAGATGGCGAGGGTACATTC
>JBEBQJ010000094.1:0-17636 GCA_040395455.1 Sphingobacterium yanglingense
GCAACAGTGCCACTATCCATAATAGGACTTCTCATCTCCTTCTCTCCTATCCATAGGTTAACTCCTTCCTCATGCGTATATTCTCCCGACTTTAGTGTTTTCAGCCATACGTCTTTATACTTATCAAAGCTCAATGATATAAACACCACATCATCCCGATTCCTCATCTCGTCCTGAATAATTTTGAGTTCCTTCGCTAAATATAAACAAGGTAAGCAACCTGTATACCACATATCGATAACCAATACCTTCCCTTTGTAATCTGCAAATCGATGGATACCACCCTCTTTATCTTGCATTTCTGCATCAAAAATTTCGGAGCCCTCCAATCGCTTAGCTAGGTACTTAAACGCATCAGCATAAACACTGCCTTTTAAAATTGATGGCGCCACAGTTCGCAAGCCCAACCTATCCCGCTCACGGACTAAGGCAAGATAAAACAGCTTATCCCGAACAACTCCCGTATACCATTCTGCTAGATAGTTAGCAAAACCGTAATCATTGTCCTTTACAATTTCCACGCGGTCCGGATGTCTTTCTAAAGCAAACTTTAACCATTCCTTATTCAATAGCATATCCACCCACCCCTTCGATTTTGCAACCAAGGCTGTATTAAAATCTTTTACGGGGTATCGACGGATGGATATTTCCTTTAAAACCTTTTGCTGGGCTTCGACATCGTATGGAAAAGATTCTACTATCCCCTGCATAAGATTCCTCTTCGTGTCATATAAAAAAGCCGTGTAATCACATGTTAATAACTCTTTTATTTCAGTAGTTAGGCCTGCTGTATCCAAACGTTTAGAAATCTGTATAAAGGCCGAGTCTACCCAGTGCTGTAGCACGGCAAAGGATTCTTTAAATTTACGATGCCCACTACTCGTTCTATACTGGTTAAATACTCGATCATTAATCATGATTCGTCTCGCAATATCATACTGTAATGTATATTTTGCAGCCTGTTGGCCTTTAAAAATTACAGGACTGATCTTTTTTGGATATAAATGTACGTCTATCGTGTCTTTATCTTCTACAAGGAATAAGTTGTTACCCACATGTAGGTTAATAAGGCTATAAGCTCCCTCCAATCGTCCGAAAAAAGCCCCTAATCTTACATAATTAATACACTCAGGAATAGGGACATGCACACGAGTAATGCTATCGATAATATCAACCTCTATATACTCAATATTCTTTGCAAAAAATGAGTTTATCCCATCCTTAAATACCTCTATCTGAACCTTCCCCTCCTGCAGCTCTTCTGGACAATGCACATGAAAGTTATAAACTACAGCATATGTACTATTTTGTGCTAAACTGAGATTGACCTTTGATAACAAACCTAGTATTATCAGAATTATATGTAAATGCTTCATACCTTATCTTCTATTTTGAATTAAACCACTGAATGCTATTTCATCATCAGGAATGGGGAAAATATACTTTGGATCATTGGGCAAAAGTGTATGTATTTTATCCCCTATTTCCCGTTTTAAAGTAATCTGTTTTCCATCCCGATTGAGACGTTTGATATCCGACCAGCGTATAGAACGCCAGATCAGTTCCTTTCTCCTTTCTTCCAAGACCAGTTCCAGAACAGCACTTTTATTGCGAAGAAATTCCAGCGTGGGCACTTTACCTGTGGCATATCTCTTTTGTAAAAGACTATACATCCATCCCAACGCTTCTTCATCTTTAGATTTCCTTGCCAAACACTCTGCTTTAATTAAATACAACTCATCTGTGGCAAGCCCCGTAAATCCAAATGACCCTAAGCCATTGTAAGCTCTCTTCATGACCACCACCCCAGATTGGGTCATAAAATATATCTTTGAACGTAGGTCTTCCTCTGCATATAAATCAACAAGTTTCGGATCAATTTTATATAACTGCGGAAAAAAACCTGTTATAGTAAGTTGATAGCGACCAACTGTCATTGTACTATAAATGATCTCCACATTATTGAGTGAAAAAGGTGTATTTGTTGTTAGATTCAAAGTATTATAATCCAACAATACATTATAAAGATTGAGCGCAGAATCCGCGTAGTTTTCTGCCTCCGTATATTTACCCATATCCAGATAGATCCTCGCCAATAAGCTATAGGCTGCTGTACGATTTGGTTTTAGCAGATTTGCTGTCCGCTCTGTAGACAATAGCGGAATTGCCTCCTGTATGTCGGCCAATATATGCGCATAGGTATCTTCTACACTAGATCGTTGTACGACATCATCAATATCCGCGGTCGTACGGATCGGAATACCTAAATCGGCACTGGCAGTTCGTTCATCGTAGCTTTTACAGAACAAACGAGTAAGTTCATAGTTAGCATAGGCCCGTTTAAACAGTGACCAACCTTTCAGTTCTTTATATTGCTTAGTAGATTGCGTTTTCTTATCCATCTCGGACAGCTTTGTTAACGCATTATTGACGTAAAAGACAACTTGATACGGTACATTCCAGTCTAATATTTTCCCTTCTCCTTCATAGATATCCGAGTTCCACACCGAGGCATTCCGTTCGATTGCAGGTGCTGCTTTCCAGTTGGCTTCATCAATCACGTATTCATCAGCCGACACGGTGGCCAAGCCACTAGAAATAGTCTGCATAATATTATTATTAAGCAACTTTTGTACATCGTCCAACGTATGAGGAACTAATATTCCCGAGTTGGGTTTGACATCCAGAAAATCAGATTGGGTACAGTTCAATAGTCCAAATAGACTCAGGAACATCCACATGTTTTTATATATTTTCATCTTAATATACTTTTATAGTGAAACTTTAAGTCCGATAGCATAGGTACGCATAGCGGGAAATGAGGTCGGATAATCCGGGTCTATATTTTTATTGTTCTTGCGCCACAGTATTCCTAGATTATTAATATATGCCGACAATTGGATTTTCGAAAAAGCGTAGCCGAGCTGTATATCTTCGAGTCGTATGTGCGCCCCCGACTCGACAAGCGATTCGGATTGGGTATAGATCCGAGTACGAAATGTATTGGCCGGATAGATTAATGCAGGCACATCGGTGTACAGTTCATCGCCGGCTTGCTGCCACCTTTTATCGTAATCCGTAAGGCCTGCGTACACGGTACCTCCGCTCCCGTAGAGCATGCTGTTATCCAAGGAGGTTCTGCGGAACACGTAGCCATACTTATAACTAACGTTAAAAGACAGCTCCAAAGCCTGATAGCGAAAAGTGTTACGCACAGAGCCAAACGTCGTGGGTACTTTGGATCCGCTATAGACCAGATTATTTCGATCCATACTATTGGACATACTCATATAATCTGTACTCTGCTCGCCGCTCAGGTAGCCTATAGGCGCGCCACTGGCATTGAGCCCGACATAAGGAAAACTAAACAACGCCCAGTAGGGATAGCCGACCATGGGATTGCTGGTAGGAATAGAAATAATATCGTAGTTTGTCCCCGTCTCTAACAAATAGTCGGTTACTTTATCTTTGGTGGTATTGAAAAGTACATCGGTGTGCCATTTTAATCTGCCATCAAGGTTAACAGAGCCGAGCTGTACGTCTACACCCTGTGACGAGGTACTTGCCGTATTCCCCGTGAAACGGGTTACGCCTGTCTGTGGTGCTACAGCCGCCGGGCCTATCAGGTCTTTTCCCGCCTTCTGCCAGTAGTCTACTGTTAGAGCCAATCGATTATTGAGCAGGCCTACTTCTAGACCAAAGTTAAGGTTGCTCACCCGCTCCCACCGCAAAGATGGATTAGGAGGGTTCACAATATCGGCAAATAGCTGATTGTAACTATTGATCAGACCAGAATTACTCTGTGCCGTAAGATAAGCCGAAAGACTTTTATTCACATTACCTGTATAGCCATAAGTAGCACGTAACCGCAGATCATTTACTAAAGGCAGCTGCTCCATAAAGGGTTCTTTAGAAAGAGTCCATAACACTCCTGCTGACCACAATGGTACTCCCTTCTGATTGGTCTTTACACCGAATAGGTTGGATTCATCTCGACGTGCGCTTCCAGATACGGTGTATCTGGCTAGATAAGTGTAAGAGGCATTCCCAAAATAGGAGAAGAAGCGATCTACAGCTTCGTACTGTGTAGTCCCGTTATCAATCCTTGCTGAACCATTACCATACGAATAATTGTAGGTCTTTGTAAAATCTATAGCTGCATTCTGATTGGTCAATGTCACTGGATCATGACCATAGTATATAGCCGCATTGCGGTGGCTCTGCATATCTTTGATTTCGGTACCGGCGATAGCGTTCAACTCGTGATTTATCCATTTTTTATTGAAATCCAGTTGCAACCGCCCATTTGAGGTATGAAAACCTTCATTATTATTTCTAAAAATGCCGCCTTTGGGTAGCACAAAATCAAATTGTTGTGTACTGTTATTTTTCTGTGCGAACCTATTGATCATATCCCTAGCGTAAAAGGAATCTTGGTTATAATAGTTGTCATTATCCGTGCTACCTCGCTCATATCCGTAGCGAATTGAAGCTTTAAGATAATCCGTTATTTTGTAGCTCAGCGCCGCATTGAGGCGATAGCTAGTGCGATCGGTGGTATTGGTGCTGCCTTGATCAAGTTCGTCCATAGGCCTATACTTCCAATCCAATAGCTGCCCATCACCAAAACTATCGGTAAAGTAGGGAGAAAGACCAGAAGCATTCGTCAATGCCATTGCCTGTCCATCGTCATTCACAAAACGATCATAGGGATAGAGCGTACTGATCTGTGCACCCGCCCCCGTCTTACCCGATGTCAGGGCCAGATTTGTCGATAGCTCCATTCGTTGATTAAAGAAGGAGTAATCGTTGTTCACATTCGCGCTGTACCGCTTTGTATGGCTATTCACGATATGCGCCCTGTTATCATCGTATCCGAAGGATGCAAAGAACCGGTTGTTGGCCCCACCACCATTCAGGCTTACATTATACTGTTGATTGAGAGTATTTTGATAGTAGTATCTTAACAGGTCATTTCTTGAATCATAACCTTTCAATGCATTAATAAGCCCGAGAGAGTCTGCAGGGCTGATCATTTTCTCCCGCGTAAGCCAGAAAATATCTACGGCCGGGCTGAATCCCTGATAGCCATTTTTCAATCGCGTATTATAAGCTCCCTTATCAAACAGAAACTGCTCCACCTCGATATACTCCGCAGCAGACAACTGGGGCATGCCAGCAGAAAACAGATTGGGCTTCTCTCCAAAGGTGCTGTTTGCAACGGCATTCACATTTGTGCGGCTGTTAAGTTTGCCCTTTTTTGTGGTAATAACGATTACGCAGTTGCCGGCTCGCGCACCCCTTGCCGAAGCCGCAGCCGCATCTTTGAGCACCGTTACGCTCTCTATATCATTGGGGTTTATGCTGCTGATATCACCGTCGTAAGGAAAATTATCCAGAATAATTAACGCTTGTGCATTACCCCTTAGGGTACTCCGCCCGTGTATCTGAATAAAGGTAGCATTGTAGCGTTCAGTACCGCCAAGGCCGCTACGAAACTGTAATCCACTGGTGATGCCGTCTAACCGATCGAGGAGATTGGTGCTGATCTTTCTGTTCAGTAGCTCATTATCAATCTGCACAAAACTACCTGTAGCACGTTCCTTGGGGATGGTCTGATATCCTGTAGATACGACCTCGACTTCTTCTATAGTATTCTCATTCGGTTGCAACTGTATTTTTATAAATGTAGACGTATTTTCATAGGCAACGCTTTGCTCTTTATATCCGATATGTTTTATAATTACTGCCCCTGTAGGCTTGTTTACACTGATCGTAAACTTCCCCTCCTTGTCCGTTCGCGCATGCTTCTTATCGACAATGACCGAAGCCCCTTCGATAGCCTGCCCATTGGCAGCCGATCTTATTTCTCCCAGTATAGTGTATTGTTGCGCCTTCACGGCAGCTCCGACATTAGCCGAAGACTGCGCAAAGACTGGACTAAACAACACACAGAATATTATTAAAAGCACTCCTACTACTTCTCTTGCGTCATGCCGACCGAAGTGGAGGTATCTAAACACATATAGGAGACTTAAAGCACGCCTACATGGTAATTCCTTTTTTTCAATTATTGAGCAGTCACTGTCTCGCCGATAAGGCAATATATTACCACCCCAAAAAAATTGTTTCATTTTTGGTTCATTAGGTGTGACCCAACGAAGGCGGAATCGATCAATATCCTACCGTACCTAATCCTTGATCAGGCCACACGGTTAAAAAAATAAAATTGATTGTACTCGGGATGGCTCATAACTTATGTTTAATTGGTATTTATCGTAGAATATATTGAGCACATGCACCGTCAAGACTTGGTCAATCAGACCATGTCCAGCTCTACTGAACTATTCAGGAGCGGAAATTAGATTTTTTTCGAATTGCTTTTTCATACTCATAAATTTCATTTATAACTTATGAGTCCCTAAATCGGATAGCGACTATAGCAGGCCCTATGTTACCGACGTGCAGGCTTCCGAGGGCCCTAGGACCGATAAACAATAGGGCCCATAACGCTATAGTATGCATCAAAAATACATAAAATATCATTACGGGCATTGAAAACCTATTGCCTCGTCCTTAGCAAAACTCTTTGTTCAACGCCAATAACCAAAAATAAGCTTTGATTATCAATACACAAATATAAAAAAATAAAATTCAAAAAAAGAAATTATTTACCGTTTTTGAGTCTTATTTGAAATTGAGATTTGCTTATGGAGTATCTTAATTTAAATATAATTAGCACTAATATATTCAAGCTACTGGATTATTCTGGTCTTAATGACCTTACTTTTGCAAATCTATTAGGCTTTTCAGAGAAGCAACTTCGTTTAATAAAAAAGCATAAAGCTCAGTTCAACATAGATAATTTAAACAAAGCATGCGACTTTTTTAATGTAGCGCTTACTAAAATTAATAAAGCTGAGTTTGAGCCTGAAACAGACCTTAGAGAAAAACTCCTTATTAAACATAGAAAAAACACAGAGTACTTTACTTTGTTAGAAAAAAAGCCAACAATTAGGCACGCTATCAGGTTTATTTTACTTAATCATCTTATTTTTAAAACGGAAGGACTTGGATCTGGTGACATAAGAGCAGTATTCCTTGAAAAGGACTGGGACTTTACAAGTCGATATATTTCAACAGCGATGTTTAGAAATTCGGATTTGGTTGATATAGTTGGAGAGAAAATTGTGAAAGGAAAAAAAGCTAATATATACGGTCCAAAAAAGATAAACCAGCGGAGTAAAAACGAGCCAAAGAATGTATAGCTTGTAGATGCGTTCGACTGCACTGCGTTCCGCTCAGCATGAAGAGGCCAAGTCCAGAAGAGAACCAAAAGAGGATAAAAAGTAGGGACAATCATAAGCAACGGCAAGCGCCCTATTATAGGTTTAGTCCCATCTTCGGAAGAGAAAAAGTAAACAACTAACGAACGCTAGCTGGTGCCACAATTTTTGTGGTGCCCGATAGCCAGCTCAGCGACTAAGTCAGCATAATACTTTGTATCTTAGAGCAGATATGAATAGGCGATGGTCAATACTATCAATGCTGCGAGCCCCCTGTTATAGGATTAACACTGTCAGCTGAGGAGAATAAGCAAACTAGAACCGTTAAGTAGCTACAAAACAAATTATTAACCAAAATATTTTGTTTACTTAGTTTATCTTATTATATTTGTACTAACAGTACACGCCACGCTACCCACCCGAACAGCGTCCCAGGGCGTGTCTTTTGCTTTATAACCAGTTATAATACACCTCAACATGTATAATAAGCAAGCTTTTTCTATTGGACAACAGATACAGCAATTAAAAGAAAGGGGGCTTACGATAGAAGATTCTGATAATGCTCCTCATTACCTTTCCCACATCAGCTACTACCGCCTCGCTGGATATTGGTGGCCAATGCAAGATGACAAAGTAAACCACATCTTTAAACCAAATAGCAAGTTCTGTGATGTGATTGCATTATATAACTTTGATAGAGAACTTAGACTGCTGCTGTTCGATATAATTGAAAAAATCGAAATAAGCCTAAGGACGAAACTTATATATCATTTGTCACATGAATTTGACCCTTGGTGGTTTCAGAACTTCAACATTTTTCAAAACGCACCCGATCTTGTAAAAACGTTATCAACTATTGAGGAAGAAATAGATAGATCAAAAGATACATTTATAAAGGAACATAAAAAGAAACATAAAGATGATGGAAGGTTTCCTCCTGCATGGAAATCCTTAGAACAAACCAGTTTCGGAGCGCTATCAAAATTATATGGGAATCTTAAGAATAATATATCGTCAAAAGATATTATAGCTAAAGAGTTTGGCACAGTAAACCATACATACCTTCCAAGTTGGCTACAATCAATAGCACAGATACGGAACTATTGCGCACATCACAGCAGACTCTGGAATAGGAACTTACCAGGAAGTCCAAAACTTCTTCCATCTCCTCCCAACCGATGGATACAAGATGTGCCAAAACCTCATGAATTTCAATCCTTATATGTCCACCTCTGCTGCATGAAATACCTGCTGAATGTCGTTCAGCCTGAAAATAACTTTGGAGAAAGATTGGAAAGTTTGCTCAATAAGTATGCAAATGTCGACCCTAACGCATTGGGCATGAAACAAAAATGGCGTAATGAAGATTTATGGCTATAAAGAGCGTGGCTCCGCTCCTCCTCGCGCGAGCATCCTCCAGCACTAGTGCCACAATGCTTGTGGTACCTGATAGCCAGCTCAGCGACTGAATCAGCATAATACGTTGTATCTTAGAGCAGATATGAATGGGCGACGGGTTAATACTAGCGAAACGGCAAGCCCCCTGCTCGCGCGAGCGTCCTCGCTCGTGTGTTAATCACTAAAAATAAAGTGGATATCTTTACTAGCTAACCAATAGCTTGATATGATGTCCAGTAAATATAAATTTCATAATATCGAAGGCTTGTATTTTGTCAGTTTTGCGCAGAAATTGAATTATATACACCAGAATCCAGTGAAGGCAGGAAACATGTACACTTACTGAACGAATCTTGATGTAATGTTCATATTTCTTAAAAAATGAACATGTATTGATTGTGTGTATTATACCTCTCTAAGTACATAATCCCCTGCTCGAGCGTCCTCTCTCGTGTGTTAACTAATAAAACAAAAGTGCGTATCTTTGCTAGCCAACTCTAGAAGAAACCAAAAAAGGATAAAAGGAAGTTTATAACGTGTTACATTTTTCGACTTTTTGTAACATGATTTAAAATCTGTTATTCATTTAACTTATGCAATTGCGTGGCATCATTTAAAAATTGATAAAGATCTACATTGATATAGAAATTTTCTTTACCAATTTTTTGAAGGTGCACTAGCTCTAATTCACTTAATTGATCCAAATAACGCGAAGCAGTTTGTCTGGAAACACCTAAATCTTGTACAATAAAGTCTATTTTGGTATATGGGTGTTTGAATAAATTGTTAATTAAATCTTGAGAATAAATTTTAGGTAGTTCTTTTCGAATCTTTTCTTTATAAGACTGCATTAAATTTTTAATCCCTTTAATGATAAAAATAGTCTGCATCGACGTTTTTTCAATTGCCTCTAGCATAAATAAAATCCATTCTTCCCACTCATTTGTATCGCGAGTATGTTTAAGAAGCCTATAGTAATCAGATTTATTTTGATTTATATATCGACTTAAATACAGTATGGGAAGTTATAATAATTCTTCTTTTACCATATATAATATATTTATAATACGAAAATGGGAAGGCTTCACTGGGAACATATCAAATAAAATATGATGGTGGGTAAGGTGAAGATAAACCGCATAAACCAAGGTTAAATAAACTAACATAGCAACTAAAGAACAGATGTTTATAAAAAATACATAAAAACCATTTAGTTGAGCAAGAAATAAACTTAGTTAAGCCCCGAGCGCCGGCGATTGTCGTTGCTATTGACCTAAGTTAGCGGAATACATACAGATACCTCTGTACCCTTCGTACCTGAATGTATTTCAGCTTTACCGCCTAGCGATTCAACCCGGCGGCGAATAGAAAGCAAACCCATCGTTGCTTTACCATTTTTAGGTTTCGTATCCCCTAATCCTATTCCATCATCACTGATCGTGAGGATAAGGTTGTTCTCCTCTTCGTAAATCAAAATTTCTATATTTTTAGCTTTCGCGTGCTTGATAATGTTGGTGATGGCCTCTTGGATAATACGAAGCAGGGTAATCCTATCATCGACACCGACATTCGTCAATGAATCGTCGTCTATGTGAATGGTTTTGTTATAGCGGCTATCTGGCAGCGAATTGTCCGTAAGTAGTTTTATCTGTTTTTCAAATGACTGTTCCAGTTGCTTATCACCCGCACTGAACCACTCATGACTTTTGCTTCTTGCAGCCCTGTAGGCGTTTTCTGTTTCAGCTTTAAGCATGTCCATTTTGCGTTTCAGCGAGTCGTCATTGATATCCATCATGATTGTCTCCACTTGGTGTCTGATAGCAGCAATAGACGATGAAAGCCCATCGTGAAGATCCTGTCCAAGACGTTGCTGTTCATCTCTAACTGCTTGGTATTTGGCTTCTTCCATGGCTATGATCTGCATGTTGGCTGTATCGTTTAGCGCCTCCAACTGCTCTTTTGCTTTGCGGCTTCTGTACATCATCATCATATAGATACCCAGGATAATGACACATGCCAGCACGGAGATAAGCACCAACCATAAAGTCCGTTGCTGCTTTATCTTTTCCGCTTTTTCGAGGGCTATACGGCTATGCTCGGCCTGTGTATAGGCATACAATAGATCGCTTGATTCTGTCATTAGATTGGCCTGTAACGCTCGCTCGTGCTTTAGGGCATCAGCAAGGTAAGTATATGCTTCTGCGTAATTGCCCTTGAGTACCTGTAGCTTGGCTTTGAATTCAGCTAGATCTGCACTCTGTGCTTTTCCAAAATTTGGCGAAGTTTCATATTTCGTTATGTAAAGCTGTAGGCTGTCTGCATTTTTTAAATTCAGGTAATTCTCTAAACGTAGACGTACCAGATTGATATCGATGAAATTTGTTGCTTGATCCTTGTAGGTTACTTTCAAACGCTCCATTTCATTCAATAAGTTTTTGGCATCATTGTACCGACGCTCGAAGTTCGCTACAGAGAGTTCAATATCGATCATCAACATATCCGTATAGAGCATCTGTGTTCTTGAGATCGGATATTTCCGTTGAATGGCTGCGCCGATTTCCCGGGCTAATGAGGCAATCTTAAGGACAGATGGTGCATCATTCATCTTGATATATCCTGAAAGCACAGGCGAAAGGATATATAGTGCATTCAGGCCTACTGATTCGTCTACACTATCTTTTTGCAGTAGTCCAGGCAGGGATTCAAGGTATTCTTTTTCTGTCTTAAATAGGTCAACAATTTTATCGTATAACCGTTGTTCCTGATAGATTTTACTCTTTTGAAGCTGCTCTATCAGGGGATGCTCTTCACCATATTCTTTGTACGCAGCCGTAATCTTTTCGGCATAATACATCGATGCCCCTTTCTTTTTAAACATGCGGGCGTTATTAAAAAAAAGGTAATAGTAGCTGATACGCGCTCGGTGATATTCAGTCTTGCTCCAGGCAATCTTTTCATAGAGACTAAGTAGATCTACCAACTCCTTGGTTTCAAAGTGTGTGCCTTCCGAGAACAAGAGATGTACAACTGAATCCGCTTTTACATGATAATCTTCAGCAGGTAGTTCTCCAGAATGGTATGATTTATTTAATTTATTGAATTCGTTTTGTGGATTTCTTTTAGTTTGTCCAGAGACTGTTTGGAAAAGAAATAGAAACAAGAAGAAAAAACACAAATTGCTTAATAACGGATAAAGCGGACTTTTCATTCGATAGTTTTTTTATATATCCAGGTTTGACTAATTTCGTTCTTGTAGATGTGACTATTTAAACGATCCGCAAAGATACGTTTTCAGTTACATCGAAGATAATTCTTATTACATAAATTTTCCTTCTCTACCTATATTTGAAGCTTGTTTTACAGCGTTTCATACTTAGGGAGGCCTGATTTTCAGCAGGAATCGCCCCTCAAGCCTCACCTATGTAGGTATTCGATTCCCAAGTACAGATGCCCCCATTTTCCATTAACGTCATCAAATCTTAAGCTGTAGCACGTGTAGCTACTACATTGGCAAACTTTTCTCCTTTTGTATTCCGATTGTTCGTAATACTTTATTTACAAGATGTCATACCGAATTGGCAGCAGTACCTGTAAGTTCTGTCACCGTTTTTGGCACCTATAGCAGACAGACCCCATACATCTCCTGTACAGGTCGAGATTACCAAAGTCTGATAAGAACCAAAAAGCATTTTAACATCGGTAGGATTTACCCCACGGGGTAGTCCATACGTGTATGCTTCTACTCCTACTGTTACTTTTCCAAAAGTGCCTGTGTTTTTTAACGCACTGAAACAATAAGGCTTTCGAAACTATGAATGGAGCTTTTGGAAACGATGATGCTAGATGTCTTCTATCGATTAGTGAATGATTTCTGTAGCAAACAAAAAAAGGAGCAGAAAAACTATTATTTTCTACCCCTTTTTAATTTTATCCTTTCTTAAAAAAGGATTTTCTAGATGCCCCTTCAAATGAAAAAAGCTTCTTTATGATTTAAAATCAATACCTTATAGTTCCAACACCTCTACCTCCGTACGTCTATTGGCCTGATGCTCTGCTTTAGTGCAGTCTACGCCGTTACTGCATCTATTTAACAATCGTTTTTCTCCGTACCCCTTAGCCACCAAACGTTCTCGAGCAATACCACGAGTGACCAAATAATCCACGGCCGACTGTGCTCTACGCTGCGACAGCTTTTCGTTATAGCTATCCGAACCGCGGCTATCCGTATGACTGGACAACTCTATTTTCAATGTAGGGTTATCTCGCATGGTAGCAACAAGACGATCTAATATCTTAGCGGCATCTGGACGAATATTATGCTTATCGAAGTCGTAGTGAATGTTTTCTAAGATGAACTTATCACCGACTTTCATCACTGGCGTTAAATTCATGGTATAGCGTATCACCGTATCTTTCGTAGGCATCACAGCACTAACCAATACCGAATCTGCATGATACCCCTTTTTCTCTCCCCAAAGACGGAACACCGTATTAGGTGCGACTTCAAAACTGATCTGAGCAGCTTTATCGGTCTGTCCTTTCGAAACAATATCACCAGCTGCCCCAAATAAAGTAACAGTTGAAGCTGGCAGCAATTCACCGGTCTTACGGTCGCGTGTCACGCCTTCTAGAACAATCCGAATTTTAGGTTTTTGGAACACGAACGAATAAATATCATCTGATCCTACACCGCCTTTACGGTTTGAAGATAGATATCCCACTTTATTATCTACTGTCTCCCCATACTCGACATAGGCAAAATCATCCGAAGCGGAGTTGATTGGATATCCTAGATTCTTCACTCCTTCGTATTTAGCTTTCTCGCCCTTTGCTTTAAAAATATCTAGTCCACCCATGCCCACATGCCCTGTACTGGAGAAATAGATTTCCTTACCGGCAAGTGTTGGAAACATTTCGTCTCCGGCTGTATTGATGACATCCCCCGCATTTTGAGGAACTCCCCAACTTCCGTCGGCCTGTAATTCACTATACCAAATATCAACACCACCTTTCCCTCCTGGCATATCTGACGCATAGTACAACGTCTGCTCATCCGGACTAAGGAATGCATGACCTAAAGAATATTCCTTAACATTGTTATACGCAAAATCTTCTTCTACCCACTCGGCACCTTTCTTACGGAAGATTTTAAGTTCTAAATTATGCTTATTCCATTTCGCTCCATCGGCTTTGAATCGCTCGCCATCCTTACCTGCAAAGGTCCGGGTTACATAGAGCACATCCTCGGCCGCATTTGTAGCTATGGGACCAACATGATATGTGGATCCATTGATCGAAGATGCTACTTGATTCGGATATTCCAAAGAACCATCTGCTTTACGCTCGGCTGCATAGATCCGTAAGTATGCTTGTCCCGTCATACCGCTCTTCGCCTGTAATAAACTATTAGGCTCAGCGGCATACATCACGCCACTATTGGTTTTAATAACACCGAATTCAGCTAAGGATGTGTTTACCCCTTTCTCATTTCGAATATCGTGGCGGGTAGGGTTACGCATCCACACCTGAGCAGAATCTGCACCATGTATCGCAGTCAGAATAGTTTCTGATTTCCCTTCGGAAGCAAGCAATTGTTCGTATTGCAATTTAGCCTCCGCATATTTACCTTGTTGTTTTAAAACTTCAGCATAGTTCAATCTTAATTCTGGTGACACCGATTTCTGAGCGACCAATCGCGCGTACCAATTCTCGGCCAAATCATACTGTTTAATATAGAAGTAACTATGTGCCAAGCGTTCCATATTCGAAATACTAGGCTTTTTGACGTCAACCAACTTCTCATAAGCAAGTGCAGCTTTTGCATACTGCATCTCCTTATAGAATTGATCCGCACGATTTCGACGGCTAGGCTGTTCTTGTCCCTGCACCAGGCCTACACTAAAAGAAAGGGCTACCGCTATCAGGACTGTATTAAAATATTTTTTTGTTCTCATGTTTTATTTTTTTGTAAAATCGTGAAATCGTAAAACCTATTTTCAGTTACACTCATTCACCCATTCTTTTTAAAAATAACGTGGACTTAAAATCTGACGATGAGCTCTTCCGAATGTAATACCAAGGGTAACCTCGTGACTTCCATTCTGCAGCCCACTCATGCTATTCAACATATGGTCATATGAATAACCTATACGCAGTTTGGGACTTACATAGAACTGTGCGATTCCACTGAAAGAGTTCATCGCACTAAGCTTATTTACAGTCGCTTTATTATAATCCCTATCAAAGATACGAGCTCGCGTACGGTAACCTCCCCCAATCCAAAACTTATCGTTAAATATAAACATTGCATTTAAATCTAACGAAGTTGGACCTTTAAAATCATCTTTCACCAGTATACTCGGACGCAAAGACAAGCCTGGATCCAATTCAAAGAGCGCTCCCGCTATAAAATAACCATGTACTCTACGGTATAGACTCTCTAATGAATTCTGGTTAAACTGAAATTCAGAATCGCTATTGGCATTAGCAAACAAATCCTGTACGGAGACACCTGCATACCATTTCGGATTGCTATAATATACCCCTAATCGAATGTCTGGGCGCCAAGTGGTCACCATATGATCTGGTACAACCCCATCGATCTTTTCAACAGTTTCTAACTTCTTACCATCAAGGCTGTATTGTGTCACCCCTCCGGCTACTCCCAATGCAAGACGATGTTCATCAGCACGGTCTAACTGCAAGCGCAGTGCATAGTTCGCAAAAATACTAGTTGCTGCCTGTGCTCCCAATTTATCGGCTGTAACTTGCAAACCGACACCATGGCGTCTTTCCTCAGGATCTAATACCCCATCCACGGAAATAGATCCCGTTTTAGGCGCTCCTTCCCAACCGGACCATTGGCTTCGTAACCCCATCTGTCCGAACCACTCTTCTTTATAACCGGTATAAGCCGGGTTGACCGCTATGGAATTAAAGATATACTGTGTGAACTGTATATTTTGTTGGCCATGGCCCTTCATCGATAGAAGGACCATAGTCATGAACAACAAACTTTTTATATTAAACTTTTTCATCGTAAGACTAGCTTATCTTGTTTTAATTAATACCCATCCTTTGTGTACCGTCTCTGTCGTACCCTTACGTAGCGTAACGATATAGTAGTAGGTACCTTCATTGAGTCCCGAACCGTTCCATTCGTTATTATAGCTATCATTACGGTACACTTCATTACCCCAACGGTTCACGATAGTCAATCTAACTTGGTCATAGCCCTCTACTCCAACTATCTCAAACTTATCATTGGTTCCGTCACCATTTGGCGTAAACGTATTTGGTATGAATACATTCGAAGCCTCAATCACTATTGTAGCTATCGCTGTAGAACAGTTGGTCGGATTCAAGACCTCACAAATCGTATACGGATACGTATATGTACCAGGTCTCGTACTTGGTGCAATGTCTATCGTACCATCTGGATTCATCGACAACCCTGGGTTGCTAGGCATACCCGGCAGTAAAGTGACTTCGTCAAGATTGATCGGGTTTCCATTGTACTTGTCATTTGATAGCACCGACGCTGTTGTCACCTTATCTCTAGACCACTCTACGTTGTACGAATCATCGGTTGCTACTATTGGCGCTGGTTCTATCGTAATAATTGCCTCTGCCGAGCTACAATTCGTTGGATTCAATAACTCACAAATCGTATATGGGTACTTGTATTTTCCTTGCGGCGTATTAGGAGCTACCGTAATAGTACCGTCCGGATTCATCGTTACCACGGTTGTAGGTTTTCCTTCAAGATCTGTTGGATTTCCTATTGTAAGCTCGATTTCCTTCGGATCTATAGTTTTACCATTTAGCTTGTCATTCTCTATTACCGTAGGTGTTGTACCGCCATTTTTACCATTGATTTTATAACTATCATCTTTAGCCTCGATTGGCGCCGCATATACAGTGACTGTGGCAACAGCTTTGTCCTTGTTACCTGGATTTAATTTTTCTTCGATTACATAAGGATAGTAATATTTACCCGCTGCAGTTTCTGCCTTAACTTTGATCCGACCGTTCGCATTCATTGTCAGACCATGTACCACCTCACCACTTCCATCCACTGGAACTCCTGCTGTAAGCTCGATATCCTTTGGATTCAACTTCACTTTATTCAACAAGTCATTCTCAAATACGGAAGCAGTTTCACCACCATCCTTACCATTATAAGGCCCATACTCGTCATCTACTGCTTTAATTTCTGGAGCTACAACCGTAATCGTAATATCAGCCAGACTACAATTCGTCGGGTTCAACACCTCGCAGATTTTGTACTTGATTTTGTACTCGCCTGCAGGTGTCTCTGGATTAATAGTTACTTGACCAGTCGACGGATCCAACGTAGGCACAGGTTCTCCTGGATTACGTGGGTCGGCAGGTTTCTCTACCGTGATTTTGACATCACCCGGAATCACCTTGTTATTATTCAACTTGTCATTTTCCAACACACTTGGCGTTACAGTTTTCTCTTTACCGTTTATAGGTCCAAAAGTATCGTCTTCCGCTTTGATAGGTGCGGCATCTACCGTTACAGTAATAGTAGCAACATCACAATTACCTGGATTCAACACCTCGCAAATGCTATAATCTAAAGTATACGTATCTGCTGCAGTCTCTGGCTTAACATCAACACTACCATCCGCATTCAACACAACTCCCGGGACAGTATTCCCGTCTTTGTCCTTGAAAGGAACAGGTGTAGTGACTTTATTACCTCCAACCTTTAGCGTAACCTCAGAAGGAACTACAGTCTTACCGTTAAGCTTATCGTTGGTAAGGGCATTGATAACATTATCCTTACCATCTTTACCGTTAATACCTACAACTTTATCATCAAATGCTTTAATTTCTGGAGCTACAACCGTAATCGTAATATCAGCCACACTACAATTCGTCGGGTTCAACACCTCGCAGATTTTGTACTTGATTTTGTACTCG
>JBEBQJ010000095.1:0-17235 GCA_040395455.1 Sphingobacterium yanglingense
GATTTGGCATTTCAACCTGATTTTGGTTTTAAGTATCGCCACCTTAATACTAGGGACACTAGTTTACGTCCTGAATAAACCGAGTGTTGCAAAACTCACCAAACTAGCAAAATTTGACACAATAGCACCGCAACACATCATTACCGGCTACGCCAATGACATTATCCGTTTTGCTACTTGGTTTACCAATCTATTCCACAATGGCTATCTACGGTCCTATCATCTTAAAATTATTTTGTTTGCAGAAGCTTTACTTGCTTACAAATTGTGGGTCAGCGGCCCTATAAAACTGGACGTGTGGATGCTTACCTACCCGGACATATACGAAGTCGTTATTGTTGCTGTATTAATAGGCGCCCTCTATATTATTGTCACTACACCTTCCCGTCTTACCTCGGTAGTAGCCATGAGTGTAATCGGCTATTGTATATGTTTGATATTCGTAATCTACAGCGCCCCGGATTTAGCGATGACGCAGTTTACAATTGACACGCTATCGACTGTCTTATTTGTCTTAGTCCTCTATAAATTACCTGGTTTTATTAATTTTGCTAGCAAAAAGATCCTTTATCGCGATGCCTTGATTTCTTTAGGATTTGGCGTCACTTTATCCCTTATTGCACTGAAAGCCTGGTCCGAGCCCATATCAAGAGAGGTTTCTAATTTCTATGGAGAAAATGCTTATCTCCTAGCGAAGGGCAAAAACGTCGTCAACGTCATTCTCGTAGATTTTAGGGGAATAGATACCATGTTTGAGACGGTTGTTTTGAGTATAGCGGCCCTTGGGGTATATAGTCTAATCCGTTTACGCTTAAAATCATCTGAGAGGGAATAAGATGAATAAAAGACAAATTATATCCATATGAAAAGTCCAATATTACAATCTGCAAGCAAATACTTGCTTCCTATATTACTTCTATTCTCCTTCTTCTTATTATTACGAGGACACTACTATCCTGGAGGAGGTTTTGTCGGAGGCCTTGTTGCCTCCATAGCTTTTGTACTTCATAGTTTTGCAAATGGCACTGCCGAAACCATGAAGCTTCTAAGAAGGAAACCCTTATCATTAATCCCTATAGGACTAGGACTATCCACATTGAGCATGGTAATGCCGTTAGCATTTGGTCTTCCACCCATGACAGGGTTATGGTTTGAACACCCTATTCCCGTGATAGGAATGGTTGGCTCCTCGCTGTTTTTTGATTTAGGCGTTTATTTGGTGGTCATCGGTGTTGTACTAACAATTCTGTTTACCATCGCATTAAACAACGAGGAGGAAAATAATTAATGGAATTATTACTCATCATATTGATAGGGCTTCTATATGCCGCAGGAGTTTATTTGATACTCCGCAGGAGTATGGTCAAACTGTTACTAGGAATTATGTTACTTGGTAGTGGTGCTAATATCTTGATTTTTTTGCTTGCTGGAATTACCAAGGGCAAACCACCTGTTATCGATGAAGACGCAAAATTATTTCAAGATGTATTTGCAGATCCTATTCCACAAGCCTTGATATTAACAGCTATTGTAATCAGCTTTGCTTTGACCGCCTTTGCTATTGTACTATTAAAAAGAGTCTACGCATTAGTAGATTCGGACGATTTAGATGATTTAAATACCCCTGAGGAAGAAGATATATGATAGACAACCACATATTAGCTCCAGTTTTCATCCACCTGTTTACAGCCATCCTACAGCTTATTGCTTGGAGAAAGACCGTAACACAGCGCTTTATGAGCGTAATTGGAAGTTTTTTGGCTGTTGTCCTATCTTTACGTTTGTTGATACGCGTCAACGAGACTGGAATCTTAACATTAAATGCCTCCAACTGGGAATCTCCTTTCGGAATTGTATTTGTAGCGGACTTGCTCAGCAGCTCTTTGGTACTCATCACCTCCCTAGCAGGACTGGCTGTATCCTTATTTTCTTCAACCGGGTTGAATAGACAACGGATGAACTATGGCTACTTCCCCATCTTCCATTTCCTAGTCATGGGACTCAACGGAGCATTCCTGACAGGCGACATTTTCAATCTATATGTATGGTTTGAAGTCATTATCATTTCATCATTTGTATTGATGACTTTAGGTGGGCGCAAGACACAACTCGAAGGAGCAGTCAAATATATGGCAATGAATATTTTGGCGTCGACATTCTTTCTGACGGGCATCGGAATTTTATACGGGATGACAGGAGCTTTGAACATGGCCGACTTAGCCATAAAAATAAAAGAGGTACAAAACTCAACCCTCGTTGGCATTACTGCCTGTTTCTTTTTACTGGGATTTGGTATAAAATCAGCTGTATTCCCCTTATACTACTGGCTTCCATCCTCTTATCACACACCACCGTCTGCGGTAGCTGCGACATTTGGAGGATTGCTGACCAAAGTTGGAATCTACGCCATGATACGTGTATTCAGCCTAATCTTTATTCCAGACCAATTCACCAAAGATCTTTTGATATGGCTAGCGGTATTCACCATACTCACAGGTAGCTTTGGCGCTCTTATAAAGACCAATATCCGTCGGCTTTTCTCTTATCTGATTGTATGCCACATTGGTTTTATGGTGGGGGGGATTGGTATGTTTACCAAGGTAGCCCTTATGGGAACAATCTTTTATCTATTTCATGACATTCTGGTAAAAACAAACATGTTCTTAATAGCAGGCCTCATAGGACAGCTGAGGGGCAGCATGGATATGAAGAAAAACGGAGGACTATATGCAGAATATCCTAAGCTTTCGCTTCTCATCGCAATTGTATTATTTTCCTTGGTTGGTATTCCCCCTCTTTCAGGTTTTTGGCCAAAGATATTTCTATTCCAGGAGGCTTTTACACAATCACAATATTTTTTCATAGGCGCGTTGATCATAGGCAGCTTCGTAACGCTCTATGTTATTGCAAAAATGTGGGCTGAGGTATTTTGGAAAGACATTCCTGAAGATGTAGTAATAGAAAACAAATTCGAACCTCTACCTTTGGTCCGCAAGATATTACTTGTTTTGCCCATAGGGATATTGGGATTAACGACATTATACATAGGTTTGAATTCAGAAATAGTTATTCAATTGGTCGATAAAATAACAGACCAATTAATCGATACACAACCGTATATAGAAGCGGTATTAGGCAAACAAAACTAGGCGTATGATTAAGCAGTTTTTAATGAACCTTCTGCTTTCCTTCATTTGGGTAGCACTGACTGGCTCAATGTATTACACCAATTTTTTATTTGGTTTTCTACTTGGCTTTGCAATTTTATGGATCATGAGCCGTAATGACGGTGATCGTGGTTATTTCTATAAAGTACCTCGGATCGTTAGTTTTGTCTTCTATTTTCTATTTCAGATGATTAAAGCTAATATTCAGGTTGCTTATGATGTAATGACTCCTCGCTATTTTATGCGTCCAGGAATAGTAAGATATCCGATGAATGCACAGACCGAAATGGAAATAAATCTACTGTCTATGATGATATCACTTACGCCAGGCACCCTAATACTAGACATCAGCGAGGATAGAAAGACAATGTATATACATGTAATGTACCTCAATGACCCCAAAAAGTTCGTCCAAGAGACGAAAACAGGATTAGAACGTAGACTATTAGAAGCTTTAAGATGACATTAGCCACATACTTCGATTATTTTATACTCCCAATCCTTACGATATCGGTGATTTTAGTGTTTATCCGATTAGTGAAAGGACCAAAAGTAGTTGACCGCGTAATTGCATTGGACTTGATTATCACTATTGGGATTGGGATAATAACTATTTTTACAATAAGGTCCAATCAAAAGGTACTCCTTGATGTAGCTATCATCTTGGCCCTTATAGCATTTTTAAGCACCGTAGCTTTTTCATTTTACATAGAAAAAAGAGAAGATGATTGATTTATTAATTGCCATACTGAGCACTATTGGGGCATTAGCCATTTTTTTTGCTTCCCTTGGTATCTTGAGGATGCCTGATTTTTACCTGCGCCTATCTGTGACTGTAAAAGCTGCAACTATGGGAGTCGGTTTACTATTGCTATGTGCAGCGATATTATTCCCCGACATCTCGGTCAGTACAAAAGCAATCGCTATTATTTTCTTTCTGATTATTACCTCTCCGATTGCCGCACACATGATAGGACGTGCAGCTTACTTGACGGGAACTCCTTTATGGAAGGGAACCATTATCGACGAATTGGCTGGGCAATATGATAAAGAGACAGGTATCCTCAGCAATGACAAACCTAATCCGGACGAAATAAACAGTCAAAACAATAAAGGGCAGATTGCTGAAAGCGAAGAGGAAACGAAATAAGAGCCTCCCCCTATTTATTAGTCAACAGCTTTTGAGATTTCCTCAGTCCGGTTTTTAGCATTGGGTATAAAAACACGGCACCTAATATAATTACTGCCCCAAAGTAGAACCCCATACTCATTGTCTCTTTATGCCCTAAGATTACAATGGCTAGTAAAATCCCATATACGGGCTCTAAATTAGTAGTCAAAGCAACAGTAAAGGCACTTAGCTCTTTCATCACAGCAACTCCCAATACATAAGCAAATGCCGTGCAGATACTTCCCAGCAACATTAAGTACAGCCAGTCCGAGGAGGATAATATCATTTCCGATGTAAACTGCCCAGACAACAGCATAATAATGGAAACACCGATAAAAGCACCTATCATTTCATAGAATGTAATAATAGCCGGACTATCTTTCTTCACCATTTTCGCATTGAGAATAGAAAATAAACTGGCACATAATGCCGCTGATAATCCAAAAAGTATACCTTGCCAATACTGGAACTCGAACTTAAATATGAGGTAAATACCGAAAATAATAACCAACCCCACAATAACATCACCGATCGCTATCGATTTTCGATTGAGGATTGGCTCCAATACAGCTGTAAACAAAGTAAGAGAAGACAGCGTAACCAAGGTAACAGAGACGGTCGATATTTTAATAGCATGAAAAAAGCACACCCAATGCAAACCTACAATCATCCCTACTCCTAAGAACAATAGCATCTTCCGCCATGGAACTATAAGTTGCTGTTTACTTAATTTAAAATAAACAAACAAAGTGATTGCAGCAATCAGCACGCGATACCATACCAGATGTAGAGCCGAAACAGTAATTAAGTCTCCTAGCACACCTGTAAAGCCCCATATAAGGACCGTAAAATGCAGAATCAGCAAATTGCGATGACGTGAGATAAAATACATACAGTTGATTGCACTATTTAGGTGCCTTCTTCAGTAAAATCAGGGCTAAAAACAGAAATGTCACACTAGGTATCAATACCGCTATCAAAGGCGGAAGTCCTCCTTTTAGCGAGAACATAGTCGAAAACTGATTAAAGACCAAGAAAGCAAAACTCAGCCCAATACCGATACCAAGACTTAGCCCTATCCCGCCTCTTACCTTTTTGGAGGAAAGTGCTACACCCATCAATGTCAGAATAAATGCAGAGAAAGGATTTACGATACGCTTATACTTTTCTAATAGCAAATCATTCATCATTCCCGTACCACGAGTCTCTTCTTTACGTATACGCTCATTGAGTTCGTGTGTCCCCATTGCCGTAAAAACGTTTTCATAGACTTCAAAATCTTGAGGCCGCATATCCAAAGTAGTATCCCGCTTCTCTCCTTTCAACATTTCTTCCTTCAATCCATTGATGATACGATTCGTATAGCTCTCTATGCGCCATTTATTGGCTACAGAATCCCAGGCAACACGTTCTGCGACTAACTTTTCTTTCAACTCCAATCCATCAAATTTCTCCATAACGAAGTTGTATCCAATCGACTGCTTTGTATCAAAATTGTCGATGTACACATAGGTATTACTATCAATCTGCATGTGGGTAGACGAAGTAGTTGTACTTACCTTATGCGGCTTCACATAGACGTTTTCAAACTGCACCTTCATCTTATTGGTAAACGGCAAGATGTAAAGATTAGAAACCAATGTAAATGTAAAAATCAGAGAAGCTCCAATCATATAAGGCCGAAGTAACCTATTAAAACTCATCCCTCCATTGAGAATAGGTACAATTTCGGTCTGATCGGCCATTTTTGAGGTAAAAAAGATAACCGCGATAAAATTTATCAACGGCGTCAACATATTAAGAAAGAAAGGAACCGAACCTAATGCATAATACTGAAATAGGACTTGGGTAAACGAAGCCTTATTTTTCAGAAAGTCATCCAATTTTTCCGAGACATCAAATATCACAATAACCACAATAAAAATACCTACTGTAAACAGGAAGGTCGTAAGATACTTACGGATGATATAACGGTCTATGATATTCATTTCTCAAAGTAAAAGTTTAAAAAGAAAAAGTCAAAATCTATAGTCAACACTTACAATCGTTGGCCTAGAACTTTTACCATTTTTTCTTTCCATTCATAAAATGTGCCATCAATTATCTTTTCTCGTGCTTGTTTTACCAACCACAGATAGAAATGCAAATTATGTAATGACGCTATTTGCGCCCCCAATATCTCCTGAGACCGAATTAAATGTCTGAGATAAGCCTTTGTATAAAACCGATCCATCATCAAATCAGATTCGGCTTCAATTGGGGAAAAATCAGCTTTCCACTTTTCGTTCTTTATGTTAATAATTCCGTTGCGGGTAAAGAGCATTCCATTACGCGCGTTACGTGTTGGCATTACACAATCGAACATATCAATCCCTAAGGCTATATTTTCTAGGATATTAATCGGTGTACCGACCCCCATTAAATATCTTGGTTTCTCTTTAGGTAGAATGGCTGTCACTACTTCTGTCATAGCATACATTTCCTCCGCTGGCTCTCCTACAGACAAACCTCCTATTGCATTTCCTTCACGCTCAAAAGAAGCTATCACTTCGGCAGATTTAGCACGCAAATCCTTATAGACAGAACCTTGTACTATCGGAAATAACGTCTGATCATAACCGTACAACGGGTCAGTACTATCAAAACGATCACAACATCTCTTCAGCCAACGGTGTGTCATATCCAAAGAGCGGCGTGCATAATTATAATCGCAAGGATAAGGCGTACACTCATCAAAGGCCATAATAATATCGGCGCCGATGACACGTTGCGTATCCATGACATTTTCAGGGGTAAATAAATGTTTAGAACCGTCCACATGCGACCGAAAGGTCACTCCTTCTTCTCTAATTTTACGGACTTCGGTCAATGAATACACCTGATAGCCTCCTGAGTCAGTAAGAATGGGTTTATCCCAACCGTTGAATTTGTGCAGACCACCCGCCTTTTGCAAGACATCCAAACCTGGTCTTAAGTACAAATGATAGGTATTTCCCAGTATAATCTGAGCTTGGATATCATTGACCAATTCATGTTGATGTACAGCTTTAACAGTACCTGCTGTACCCACTGGCATAAAAATAGGTGTTTCAATCGTTCCATGAGCGGTTTCCATTACCCCTGCACGTGCCTGCGAAAGTTTATCTTGAGCTTGAAGCGTAAATTTCATATATGTTATAATCTGACCTCGGAAAGTCGTATTGAATATTCTAAATCTTCTGCAAAAATACTATAAAATTTCATCCCCACGACACCTTTGCTATTTAATTAGCAAATCTTAACTACTAATGTTATAACTATTAAAAAGAAGGCCTTATCTTTGATTTTTCATATGAGTCTTTATAACTATATCATTCCGAACATTGCCTACCTAACTTATGGAGTCTTAGGTATCCTCCTATTGTTCCAACTACACTATATTCTATTTGTATACAGCAAGTTGGCTCGTTACAGGGTGAAAAAATATAAAGACACTGAAAACCTACCTCCAGTTTCCGTAATAATCTGTGCCCACAACGAACAGAGCAACTTACAGACCTTTCTTCCAAAAATCCTCGAACAAGAGTATCCCGAATACGAGGTTATTGTTGTCGATGACTATTCTAGTGATGAGAGCAAATGGGTATTGCAGGCTTTGATGGCCAAATACCCACACTTGCGGATGGTCGAAATCAAGGAACACATACAACTAAAACACAGCAAGAAATTTGCTTTGACATTGGGGATTAAAGCTGCCAAATATGAACATCTCCTGATGACGGATGCAGACTGCGAACCTCAATCCACAGCATGGCTCAAAGAAATGGGCGGGGCCTACAGTTCTTCTAAAGAAATTGTATTGGGTTACTCTCCTTATTTTAAGAAGAAAGGTTTTCTCAATAAACTTATCCGGTTTGAGACCACTCATACTGCCATGAGTTACCTTTCCTACGCATTAAAGGGAAACCCTTATATGGGGGTGGGCCGCAATCTTTCCTATCTGAAAAGTTTATTCTTTAGAGGTAAAGGGTTCAATGCACATATGCACATCAAGTCTGGAGATGACGATTTGTTTGTGAACCAAAATGCGACCAAACAGAATGTCAATATCGCTATTGCTCCTGAGGCCCACATGTACTCTGTCCCAAAAGATACCTGGAAAGCTTATTACAAGCAAAAAGCTAGACATTCGGGAGCCTCAGTAGCCTATAAAAGTAGTCATCAGATGATGTTAGCGACACAGCTTATCACAGCTTTCCTCTTTTATGTAGTACTGATTCTTGCTCTTAGTGTTTTCTCCTCATTATGGTACCTTGGAGTAGGTGCCTTCTGTTTGCGATACCTATGCCAACTTTTGGTCTTTCGTCCGATTTTCCTAAAACTAAAAGTTAAAGACCTCTTATTTTGGTTACCGATATTAGATTTGTTTTTCTATTTCTATATCTGTTTAAATGGATTATTCAACCGAAAGAAAAAGCAGAAGTCTTGGTAACTTTCCAAAAAAGAATTTTAATAACAAAAACGTATTTATAGTAAATAATTTAACAACACGTGAACCCTACAGTCGACATTATATACAAATATTTCCCTCACCTTACAGCCACTCAAAAAACACAATTTGAAAAGCTAGCTGAGGTTTACCCCTTTTGGAACGACCAGATTAATGTAATTTCTCGTAAGGACATTGAAAGTCTCTATCTAAAACATGTCCTACACTCCTTAGCAATTGCCAAGTTCGTTCAAGAGTTTGCTCCTGGCACACGAATCCTAGATGTAGGCACCGGTGGTGGATTTCCCGGCATACCATTAGCCATCTTATTTCCAGAGGTACAATTTCATCTAGTAGACTCGATCGGCAAAAAGATAAAGGTGGTACGTGGAGTTGCAGAAGCCATCGGATTGACCAACGTAGAAGCCGACCATATCCGGGCAGAACAACTAGACTACACTTATGATTTTGTAGTCTCTAGGGCAGTGACTAGACTAGGTGATTTTGCTCCTTGGATTAGAAACAAGTTTGAGAAAAAAGATAAAAATGGCATACCTAACGGCATTCTTTATCTTAAAGGTGGAGATTTAAAAGAAGAAATTAAAGAATCAAAATTAAAAGCTGAATTACATCCTTTGACTTCCTACTTCGAAGAAGACTTTTTTGATACCAAATATGTCGTATACGTACCGATGTAGCCATCAGTTTTGAAATATTCCAAGGGCTTTTTTGCAGTAAATCCCTTGGAATATTTTTTTCTTTGAACTAACTCCCGAGTTCTTCTACTATTTTGCTTCCTATCAGATTAATTTCTTCATCCATTCCAAACAAGGGTAACCCTGTCTCAGGATGCAGTTTCAACCAATTGGTTTCTGTGTCTTTAATAATCTGGACATACTCTTCTCCATCTTTAAAAATTGTGTAGGTATCTTTTTCATCGGGGAATACCGAATATGTAATCTCTCCGATTTCTATGTCGAAAGGTTCTTGCATTTCCATGATTTTGCTAATTTTAAAGAACAAAGTTAACAATCTCAATCCAAGTACAAGCTAAACTCCCGAATAATATGGTATTGGATATGTACTATATTTTACTTAAGTTTATATACCGATTATGAATATACTTGATAAAATTGCCTTAACAAAAATAAAGGGCATAGGTCCCAAACTTAGCCGTAATCTACTGGAATACTGCGGTTCTGCAGATGCTATATTCAATAATTCAAAAAAAGCTCTGCTCGCTATCCCAGGTATAGGTCCTGCTGCCGTTGAAAGCATTTTATCAAAAAATTACCTTAAAGAAGCTGAAGCAGAACTTGAGTTTATCCAAAAACATCAAATTGAAGCAATCTGGATAGAAGACGACAACTACCCCAGCAGATTACGGCACTGCGAAGACGCTCCCCTTTTATTGTATTATAAAGGCTCAGTAGACCTCAACCCCAATCGGGTCATAAGTATCGTCGGATCTCGAAACTCGACACATTACGGACAACGTATCTGCGAAAAGCTCGTCGAACAACTAGCTACACTCGATGTTCATATCATCAGTGGGTTGGCTTATGGTATCGATGTATTAGCTCACCAGTATGCTGTAAAGAGACAAATTCCCACAATCGGTATACTCGGTCATGGATTAGACCGTATCTATCCTGCAGCGCACCGAGAAATTGCCTCTAAAATGCTGAATAATGGCGGATTGCTCACCGAATTTCCGTCTGGGACAAATCCGGACAGGCAAAATTTCCCTATGCGCAACCGTATCATAGCTGGACTATCTGATGTAACAATAGTAATAGAAGCTGCCATGAAAGGAGGGGCACTGATTACAGCCGAGATCGCAAATAGTTATAATCGAGATGTCTGCGCATTTCCCGGCTCGATAGAACAAGAGTATTCAGCAGGATGCAATTACCTTATAAAAACGAATAGGGCCCACCTTATTCGCAATGCCGAAGACCTTTGCTACCTTATGAACTGGGATACAAAAGCAGTCGAGATAGAGAAGCAACTTCCACTCATACCTAAATCTCTCAGTCGGGATGAACAAAAAGTATTCGGTTTTCTTTCAGAACAAGAACTTGAACAAGCAACGATCGATCAGATATCCTACCATTGTGATTGGCCACAGAGCAAACTCGCTATTATATTATTAGAAATGGAAATAGAAGGACATCTCCTCTCCTTACCCGGTAAAATCTTTAAATTAATTTAGCGAGGACGGTAAACATCCATGCCCACATTAACATAAAAAGATTGATTTTCGATATTACACGGGGATATAGACCTATGACAACATAATAAAACATTTTTTACCGGCTGAATATCAGAACCGTACGATTTAAATCAATTATAGTTCTTGATAAATAGATTTTTTTTCTATTTTTGCGGTGGGTAAGTCCTTTACGACCAGCTCCCATTGACTCCCCCAGGTTGGGAACAAAGCAAGGGTATTTGGTTGAGCGGTGCGATAAAGGGAGCTTACCCATTTTTTGTGCCCAAAATTTTGTGATTATTCCAATTATTAATCCCTGTCCAAGTCTTTACAACCCTTATTAAGCCTACTCAAGTCTGCTATAGATAAGGTTTGAACAGCGTATCGCCAGCATCAAATCAAGGTACCCTTTGGCCTATTATAACTTTACCTCGCATTAACTTTTAAGTTTTAAGTTTCTTTTCGTTTATTTGTAGTTCGAATTAACACGAGTATATGAGTTGGTTTAAACGAAATAAAGCTGGTATCAATACCGCAACAGAAAATAAAAAAGAAGCACCTGATGGGATGTGGAACAAATGTCCTTCATGTAAAAAGCCTCTTTTGAACTTAGAGCAAGTTGAAAACAATTATGTTTGTCAATATTGTAGTTACCATATCCGTATTGGATCGGCCGCTTACTTCTCCATTTTATTTGACGACAATGTCTTTACGGAATTATTTCCAAATTTGACAGCAGGAGACCCTTTACATTTTATTGATAGCAAACCTTACAGCGAGCGTTTGGTAGAAAGCCAGGCTAAAACAGGCCTAAAAGATGCTCTCAGAAGTGCACACGGCAAGATGGATGGTCGCGACATCGTAATAGCATGTATGGATTTCAATTTTATTGGAGGTTCAATGGGTTCTGTCGTTGGCGAAAAAATAGCCCGTTCTATTGATTATTGTATCGAACATAAGCTACCTTTTATGTTGATTTCTAAATCCGGCGGTGCACGTATGATGGAAGCTGCATTCTCATTGATGCAAATGGCTAAAACATCCGCGAAACTAGCTCTTCTCAGCCAAGCAAAACTTCCGTACATCTGTTTATTGACAGACCCTACCACAGGAGGTGTTACAGCATCTTATGCAATGTTAGGAGACATCAATATCGCAGAACCAGGAGCATTGATTGGCTTTGCCGGACCACGGGTTATCAAAGAAACAATTAAAAAAGACCTTCCTAAAGGCTTCCAGACGTCGGAATTTGTATTAGAACATGGATTTTTAGACTTTATCGTTGATCGTAGGCAACTTAAAGAGAAAGTTTCAACTTTCTTGAAGCTCGTTCAATAAAAACGTATAAAAGAAAAGCAGTCCAAAATGGACTGCTTTTCTTTTTAACTTCCTTGTTTCACAGACCACTTCCGTTACTACAGGCTCTTAAATATCATGAATCAATAGTTTATAAATTATCAATAGTACCTTCTAAAATTCCATATCTTTCTCGTTCGAAGATAGTACAGATCGGACTGTTGGGCATACGCTTCCCTTTCGAAGCTAATATTCAAGTATGCATCCTCTACTTTTCTATAATAAACCAATCTTATCAGAAACTCGACACAATAGAGCAGGTAAAAAGGTAACACCAACAATTCCAGAGCTTGTGCGAGATGAATCCGCTCATGGTTTATTAAATGTTCATCCTTCGACATTACTTTATTCCGTACAAATATAAAAGGGAAAATAGTCACTGCACTCGCCCTCCCGAAGGAGAACAGATTTGTTAAAAATGAACTGACAATAACCTTACCTTTCATACTCCAAAAGTAATTAAAGAGATCAAGATAACCATAATCGAAGTTTCTGGGCTTCGGAGGCATTTATTTTTAATCAGGTATTCGTGAATGCCAAGCATTTTGTCTAAGTTTGTTATAGTACAAACAGATTATTAAGTATGCCTTACAAAGAACGCGAAATTAACAAGTTGTATTACACAATGGGCGAGGTCACCAAAATGTTTGATGTGAATGCTTCGCAAATCCGTTTCTATGAACGCGAATTTGATATCCTACAGCCTAAAAAGAATAAAAAAGGCAATAGACTGTTTACCCAGAATGACATTGCCAATCTCAAAATCATCTTCAACTTAGTTAAAGACAAAGGATATACGCTGCAAGGCGCCCGTGACTACCTTCGGACAAATAAGACCGAAGCAAAAGAGAACCAACGTGTTGTTGATTCTCTTGAACGGTTGAAATCGTTTTTGGTAGAAGTTCGGGATAGCCTATGATTTCTCCAAAAACTTCAGTACTTTATTAACCATATCCGTACTTCCTAATATTGCTGGTACGCGTTGATGTAGTTCCTCTGGTTCTATCTCTAAGATACGCTCTGTCCCAGTTGTAGCTTTTCCACCCGCCTGCTCTATAATAAAGGCTATGGGATTGCACTCGTACATTAATCGAAGTTTTCCTTTAGGCTGTAAAGCTGTCTGTGGATATATAAAGACACCACCCAGCAATAGATTCCTATGAATGTCTGCTACCATAGAACCTATATATCGAGAGGTATAAGGACGGTTCGTACCCGTATCTTCTTCCTGACAGTATTTGATATAATTCTTTATTCCTTGAGGGAACTTAAGGTAGTTTCCTTCATTTACCGAATAGATATGCCCTTGTTGGGGAATTTTCATGTTGGGGTGGGATAGACAGAACTCCCCAATCGATGGGTCCAGAGTAAAACCATTAACCCCTTTACCTGTCGTATAGACAAGCATCGTTGATGACCCATAGATAATATATCCCGCAGCCACCTGACGTAGTCCTGTTTGTAATAAATCCTCTTGCGTCAATGCTTCACCGACCTGACTAATGCGGCGATATATTGAGAAAATAGTCCCTACAGACACATTTACCTCGATATTCGAACTGCCATCCAACGGATCAATACAAACGATATACTTCGCATTTTTGGAAACCCCTGTATCGGTCAGCTCCACTCCCTCTTCCTGTTCCTCAGAAGCAACGAAGCAGCACTCTCCTCCGTCTTTCAGCGCTGCTATAAACTGTTCATCGGCATAAACGTCAAGTTTCTTTTGATTTTCGCCAAATACATTGGTGTCTCCTACTGTACCCAAAATATCCACCAATCCTGCTTTGTTGACCTCACGGTTGACAATCTTAGCTGCGATTCCGATATCGCGCAACAATCGGGATAATTCTCCTTTTGCATAAGGAAAATCCGTTTGTTTCTCAATAATAAACTGACCTAAAGTTTTTAAGGATTTCATAATTTATTTTTATAAAAAACAAAAATATGAAAATATTTACCGATTAAACAACTCTATTATTTCCAAATTTTTAATTTCACCCAAATCAAGGTCAAAACGCATCATTGTTCTCACCTTATGCCAGCCTTGTTTTCCCGCTGCACCGGGGTTTAAATGCAGTAAAGCTAGCTTTGGATCATACTGTACCTTCAGAATATGGGAGTGTCCACAAATAAATAATTTAGGAGGATTCTTAATAATCTCGGCCTTTACACCTGCGGCATATCGACCTGGATATCCTCCGATGTGCGTCATCCATACATCAACGCCTTCACAATTAAAACGCAGATGCTCGGGGCACTCGGTCCGAATGTACCGAGCATCAATATTCCCGTACACCCCTCTAAATGGTTTAAAATCCTTCAACTGCTCCACGACATCGATACTACCGAAATCTCCAGCATGCCAGACTTCGTCACAGCTTTCAAAGTGTTTAAAAATACCTTCGTCCAAATAACTATGCGTATCGGATAATAACCCTATCTTTTTCATGTGCAAATAATTCTTTTGTATTCTTTCTTTGTACTCGGTCTCTCTATACTACAATCAAAACTCCAAAAAGAAAGGCTTAAGGATATCTCTATAAGCTTCGGAATAAACCCCTTTTTGCTTATAAATTGTAAAGTCAGTCATTTCTATTGAATTGGGCCTTTCTTTGCTAAAACACATAATCTTACGTATCGGCTCACTGTCTTCAAAAGATTGAATGTATATCTCTTTAACAAAATTCAATCCCTCATCTTGACCGTATTGCACAAGGTCCCTGCTTAGATCGACAGGAACAATCAACTGCAATGTTCCAACTGCTGAGAGGCTGCGACAGGAAAACGCTATCAATCGCTGAAAGAATGCCAAATCGGTATGTCGGGCAAGACGTTTGCGTCCATCCGGATTATGCAGCGCATTGACATAAAACGGCGGATTACTAACAATCAAATCGTACTTCTCTTGGTGATGGATAGTTTCAAAATCACCATGATAAGCATGCAAACGGTTTGCAAACCTTGACGCTAAAAAATTTTCTTGTGTTCGTTTATAGGCTGTTTCATCTATATCTACCGCATCCACGATAGCATCTTGAAAACGTTGCGCTAGCATTAATGCAATTACTCCCGTCCCAGAACCAACATCTAAAATACGACGAGCATACGACGCCTCTACCATGACGCCCAACAAGACACCATCCGTATTAATTTTCATCGCGCACCCCTCTTGATTGACTTCGAATTCTTTGAATTTAAATATCGTCCCCATGGATCACAAAGTTAGCCTTTTGTCATTGATGAAACTAAAAAATAATTCGTACTTTCGAATGTACTTTTGTATCATCAAACCCTATGCGCTACCTTTATTTATCATTATTTGTATTCATTTTTTCTTTATCCTCTTTGTTCGCCCAAAATGGTTGTGAACCGGTCGTTAATGCTGCACTTCAAAAACTACCAAGCATTTTAATGAAAAATGATTTTGGTCAACTGAAGACTATCATCAACACTTTAAAAGGTACCTGTGAGAAAAATGAGCTTGGGCGTCGACTAGAAATCATCTCGCAATTACTTCAAAAACAGAATACGAATCTATCTATCAATGCCTACCTTGATGGACACTACGATGATGTACTGATACAACGTTTCGATGCGGCAGCGACCAGAAATCCCAGTGGCACATACCGACAAAACCCGAAAAAATATCAATATTTTCCATTGAATCATCCGGTCGACTCTCTCCTGAAGCAAAAAGCCGTAGCCCTATTACAATCACAAAGCTATGCCTTAAATAAAGAGGAAACAGCCATAACCTATCTTTTTGCAGATGATATTGATGAATTTCTTCGAGAGCGAAATAAAAAGCCCAGCAAGTCCGTTTCAAATATCACAACAGGCTATTATCCGTCAAAAAATAACTTGAATGGTCCGACAATAGGACTCAGCGCAGGTATCTTTAGCCCGTTTGACAGTAACCCCATCTTCGACCAATCTGGGATATTCGGGCTTTCCTATATGGGATCGTTAAACAATTCGATTGTATCTGAACTCGTCTACAAATTTAGAATACACAATAATTCCCGTCCATTTGACATGCGCTATAAACGCGAAATAAGAGAGGTTAATCCAAATTCAAGCCATTTCATAGGCCTTGGTTTTGGTTATAAAGCCTATGACAATGGTACATTGGTTATTCTCCTACCAAAAGTCAATACAGGTTTGGGCTTTATCTGGACAGGACTATCTGACTCCTACTATTACGTAGACGAGTATGGGTTTGAACGTAAAAGCACCTCGCTTAGAAACATCAAGACTTGGCACAACAGTATTGGCATAACAAGCATGGTACGCCTCCAAAGGAAAACCTTTATAGGCGTAGAGCTCAATTATCATCTCATCCCTTACAATTGGGATGACAAATTAGTACCCCATATACCAAGTGGTTATGGCAGTGCCGAATTTTTTATCCGTTTTTAGTTCTTGAGTAGACGTTGTATCTCGTCCAATTTCATAAGTGCTTCTACCGGAGTCAGCGTATTTACATCTAGATTATTCAGCATATCCCTTATTTTCTCCAAGATAGGGTCATCTATAGCAAACATCTGTAACTGATACGCTTGTTTTTGAATCTTGCGCATACTGTCCTTAATCTTTTCACCACCTGTACGCTCTTGTTCTAGTCTTTTCAAGATCTCTGAAGCACGACCAATCAGTCTAGGGGGCATACCGGCCAATTTGGCCACGTGGATACCGAAACTATGCTCCGAACCACCAGGCACTAGTTTGCGTAAGAATATAATTTTATTATTGACCTCTTTGACCGAGACATTAAAATTTTTGATGCGCGGCATAGAATTGCTCAATTCGTTCAATTCGTGGTAATGCGTCGCAAATAAGGTCTTGGCACGAGCTG